>DLOQ01000078.1:1075-4312 GCA_002479655.1 Lachnospiraceae bacterium UBA7480 | reverse complement strand
ATAACCCAGAAATCGAAATCAGAGACTGCTTATAAGAAAGTCTCCTTCCTTTGCTTCTTCCCCTCCCATCCTCATACATCCTCCGATCCGCCACATTCCGGAAATTAGGATCTTCCGGTGGGCAATAGCCGATGGCATAGCTGATAAGGACGGCGCTGGACTGATTATATTTCTCGTCGAAGATTATCTTTATCGAATCCAAACTGGTATTACCATATGATTTCTGATATACTGTCCTTAGGGGAAAGGCAGTAAGCGGTTTGTTATTATTATAAGACAAAGGACGGCATCAATGGTAATATGGAGGCGGCTTAATGCGTAAACTGAAATTTAATATTTATGTTTGTGGAATGAGTGATAAGACCTTTACCAAACAAATCATGATCTATCGACCTATCAATACTACCACTAAAATCTTTTCTGAGGAAGATCTACGTGAGTTGGGCATTACTTATGTCAGCGATCTGGTTGAGAATATTAAGCGAGACCATGCAATGAGAGACGTCCTAGGTGAGTGGGGACTTGAAAATATCAATACTAAGACAATATACATTCAACACCAGAAGTATTTGCTGGGATTATTGGATAATAAGACAATAGAGGAAATTTTTGATTATTTTAATTCCGAAAATCTGAAGTTTGCTTATTTCATTGTTGGTGGTGCGTCCATTCATAACGAGACAAGCTATCGTTTTACAGTTCACCCCGATGAGGATATTCATCGGCATATGCCCCATGTCCATGTCTCAAAGGATGATGTGGAAATTAGGTATTCTCTGGAAACATTGCAGCCAATTGATTCACTTGTTAATCCGCATCGGCGGGACAACAAGAAAATTATCATACCATTTTTAAAGAAGAATCAGAAAAAGTTGCTTGGGTTTTGGCAACTTTATATGGATGGATATGTTTCGCCGGAAATTACTCAGGAAGGACAACAGTTTTACGTTGAGTCATAATATGCAATATGTTAGAGGAATTTAGCTTGAGCAATGTTTTTATTACCGGAGGCAAACTGAAAGGAGAATAATTAATGGACTTAAATGCGGCTATTTTTTCTGTTTGTACGAGATGTCCCAGATGGACGTGAAAATGGTTGTTTGATTTTCTGGTTCAGTTGAAATATCGTAAGTGTATGGATGAAATATTAAATGAACAGAGCGATCGAGCACAGGAAGACCCGGATTTAGCGAAAGCACTTTCTTATTTGCAAAAAACACGGAAATTGACGTACTTACCGGGAGAATATGAGAAAAAATATAAAAAAATAAAGATTGAAGTCTATAGGGACAAAGATGGATTTCCGTTTGTTCAATTTGAGGGTAAAAGGCTATATTTTCCGAAGCATTTTAGTAAATCATGGGTGGCATACGCATATAGAACACTTATGTGCGAACAGGACAGTGAGAGTCCGCATTGTTACTTTTCAAATGCGTTTGGTGCCCCGGCCGGAGGAGAAATTTTGCTTGATGTAGGCGCTGCAGAAGGAATTATATCTTTAAAATATGTTGAGCAGGTAAAACGGATTATCATATTTGAATGCAGTAAGGATTGGATTCCAGCGCTAAAGAAAACTTTCTATCCATATCGGGAAAAGGTTTCCATTGTGAGTAAATATGTCTCCGATAACAGCGGGAATGATTGTGTCCGGTTGGATGATTACATAGTAAATGATACGGATTTAGATGGTTTTAATGATACATATATTGTTAAAATGGATATTGAGGGTGCAGAATCAGTAGCACTGGATGGAAGTATGAAACTATTGGAGAGCAGAAAGTCCAAATTCTTGGTATGCACTTACCATCGCCCTGAAGATGCAAAGAAGTTTAAAAAACTGTTTCAAAGCATGGGATATAGGACGCAGTTTAGCATGAATTATATGCTTTTGGGGTGGAGTGTGCTACCGAATGTTTTCGGAAAACCATCATTTCGAAAAGGCGTTATACAAGCTTGCCCCTTAAAAGAGGATTGTAATTGTGACTGACATAAGGCTAGAGCGCACAAATCTTCCAGAGGATAGTCTTTATTTTCCGACAAACATATTTTTTTTACTGTTTCACCTGTTGCGTAATGATCGGGATGTTTATAAAACAATAGGGCAATAATCTTTTGACATTGCGTACCTACTATGATAAACTATAGTGGATTATATTTAATACATATAGTGTTCGTGAAGTAAAATGGTAACAAGATATTGCGTGCGCGATTGCTCCGGCAGGGTGTCAAAAAGCGACATTTTTTATCCGGTATGGAGATAGGCGCGGAATAATAGATGAGGTGAATCAGGTGGATAAACAGGAATATAAGATTCTATCAGAAGAAATCATGGCGCTTGTAGCCGATGAACGGTTTGTTGATGCAGTAGAGATTGCCGACCGGATAGACTGGCGGAAGGTCAGAAGCTTTAGCACATTACAGAAGATCAGTGAGCTTTACCGTATTAATTGCAGATTTGACGAAGCGATGGATATCATGCTGATGGCGTATGATAAAAACCCCAACAGCAGAACCATCGTATATTCTCTTTGCGAATTATCAGTTGATCTTGATGATTTGGTAGGGGCGCTGCAGTATCTTGCATTATATAAAAAAATGGCGCCGAATGATAAGGGCAGTCTGATTCTTCAATACAGGATTCTGGAGATGCAGAATGCCAAGACAGAGGAAAAGATTGAACTGTTAGAAGAGCTGAATCATAAAGATTATACGGAAGAATGGGCATATCAGCTTGCATATCTGTATCATAGGATTGGATTGGCAACCAAATGCGTGGAAACATGTGACCAGTTGATCACATGGTTTGGTGACGGTCCTTTTGTTATTAAGGCGATCGAATTAAAAATGCTGCATGCGCCGTTGACGGACAAGCAGAAGGAGATCTATGATGGCAGAAATGATTTTTCTGAACAGATCGAAGCATATGAAAGTGATGAATATACGGTAGAGCAGGCAGAGTCATCCGTTGCCGCGGATATGGGCACGGAGGATTTTCATGTAAAGACGATCGATATGGGTAAATTTAACACTATCAATCTTCAGAAGGCGCTGGCGGAAAGTATGCGGGAGCTGATGGGTGAGGATATGGATGAATCAGAGGAATCGCCATTGGTTTCTACCGGAGAGCTGGAACAGCAGATCGGCGATACACAGCATTTTGGTTCAAGAGAACGTGCATATCATAGAAGGAAGACGCAGGGGGAAGCCTATCCGGAAGATGGCTATGAGCCGATGGAA
>DLOQ01000078.1:0-930 GCA_002479655.1 Lachnospiraceae bacterium UBA7480 | reverse complement strand
GGAGGATGGCTATGAGCCGATAGAAAGCGAAGAAGCTTATTCGGAAGATGGTTATGAGCCGATAGAAGACGGAGAGGTCTATCCGGAGGACGAACCTCAGATATCTCAAAAAGAAGATGCCATCAAAGAAGATGACGGCAGTGAAGTGTTTTTTGAAGATAAGACAGAGGATATCGTCATAGACGCGCCGCCTGCCGGTACGGTCATGCCGGGATTGTCCGTTGCTGATGCTAAGTCAAAAGAAGCGTCCGTGAAGGAACAGAAGGAAGAAGAATCGCCGGCTTTGACAAAAGGGCAGCAGGAAGATGATGCAGCGGCAGCGTCTGCCAAGGNNCAAAAAGCAGCCGGAAGAAGAGACGGCGGCAGAAAAGCAGCCGGAAGCAAAACCGGTAGTGCTGGTGGAGGAGCATCAGAGAGTAGAGAAAAAGCAGGTCAACAGCGTATTTGATAATGTGCTGTCTCAGGGCTTGGACGGGCAGATCTCCTTGGTGGTTCCGCAGGATGTTGTTGTGGAGAAGCAGATCACCGGACAGATGAATCTGCAGGAGCTCTTTCTGGATTGGGAAAATGTTAAGAAACGGAAAGAGGAAGAACGCAAGGCAGAGACTTCAAAAGACATCATACAGGAAACAGGCAGGATATTTGCAGAATTTGAAGCGGGGGCAAGAACGGGTCCGCTTGCTAAGATAGAAGAAGAAAGCACGATGTTCGCCAGCAAATTCCAGAATAACGAGATAGAACTGCGTTCTGTTGAAGCGCTGGAGAAGATTTCTTATACACAGGGTTCTATCTGGGACGAAGTAGATGCGGCGATCGAGGCGGATAAAAAGAAGTCAGAAGGAGATAACTCCGTTGAAGAGGCATCAGATGATGCGTCAGTTACCGAAAGCGGTGACGGATCGGCAGCCGGCGCTGCAGCGATGGCAGGCG
>DLOQ01000186.1:7748-7929 GCA_002479655.1 Lachnospiraceae bacterium UBA7480 | reverse complement strand
ACGATTTCCGTTTCCAATGCACCGAAGTTGTCCGGCGGAGATGCATTATCCATTGATTTCTGCATCAATCCGTCAGACTGGTCCAATATGAATACGACCAATGATTATTCCGCACAGGATGTATCGCATATCGTGGTGCGGGATGGCAGCAAGGTACTCCTGGGTGACGCGCCGGATTGAG
>DLOQ01000186.1:0-7688 GCA_002479655.1 Lachnospiraceae bacterium UBA7480 | reverse complement strand
GCATTTAAAGCCGGAAGTAAAAGGACTTCTGCTCTTTGTCCTTGTACTTTTCATTCTGATAGCCGCATATACCATTTATCATTTAATGACATCTTTTGTTTATGAGAAAGATCTGGCGGAGCCGATCGTGACCATCGATAAAACAGTGATTACATTGAAGGAGATCTCCTATTACATCATGGAGGTGGAGAATACCGGCGATGAGTTTGCCAGAGTCTATAATCCGGACAATCCCGCAGAATACTGGGGACTGTATATGAATGAGGAGATACGTTCCGGATATATCAGCGATCTTGCCAGAACGGCGGCATTGGATTACTGTATCAGGGACAATATTTATTATCTGGAGGCAGTAAAAGCCGGGGTGGAGCTGACCGATGAGGAACAGGAGAACGTGCGTTTGGATGCGGAAGAATATTATGCGCAGATGACGCAGCGGCAGAGGGAGGTTACACAGCTGGTAACGCAGGATTTAGAATTAATTCTCGAAAAAGTAACACTGACACAGAAATATATGGTACAATTATCATCACAGGAGGATGGTTCTGTTCTGGAAGCAGTCACGCTTCATTATGATGTGGGCGGAGACTATTATGAAGATCTGAAAGGATCTTATACGATCAAGGTAAATGAACGGATCTGGGCGCAGGTGCGTCCCGGTCATATAACGATAAATTAAGAGGAGTGTGGACAGGCGCGATGAATACGGAAAAATTATTAGAGAGCTTTAAGCAGGGAACGGCGTACAATGCCCATAGCTATTATGGCGCCCATGTGGAGAAAAAGGGCGTGGTATTCCGTACCTATGCTCCGAGAGCGGATCATGTGAATATTTTCGGCGAGTTCAATGACTGGCAGGAGGAACCCATGGAACGGCAGGAAGACGGGACATTTACCTTCCGTTCTAAAGAGGCAAAGCCGGGCATGATGTATAAATATGTGATCTATGGGTGGAATGGTTATCGTATGGAACACAGCGATCCCTATGGATATGGTGTGGAGCTGCGGCCGGGAAGCGCTTCGATCATTGTGGAATTGGATGGATTTGAATATACGGATCAGAAGTGGATGGAGACGAGAACATTAAATTATGATCAGCCGGTTTCCATCTATGAGATCCATCTGGGATCATGGAAGAAGAATCCGAAGGAGGAGCATGGCTGGTATTCCTATCGGGAGCTGGCAAAGCCGCTGATCTCTTATGTGAAAAAGAGCGGTTATACCCATATCGAGGTGATGCCGCTGACGGAATATCCGTATGACGGTTCCTGGGGGTATCAGGTGACGGGCTTTTTCGCGCCGACGTCCCGATACGGTACGGATAAAGACTTAAAATATCTGATCAATGAATGTCATAAANNATAAAGCAGGCATCGGCGTCATTATGGATTTTGTTCCGGTGCATTTCGCGATTGATGATTTTGGACTGAAAAACTATGATTCGACGGCATTGTATGAATATTATCAGGGCGGAGACAGCCAGTGGGGAAGCTGTATGTTTAACCACAACAGGAAGGAAGTCTGCAGCTTTTTGATCTCGGCGGCGCATTACTGGCTGGAGGAGTATCATTTTGACGGACTGCGGATCGATGCGGTGAGCAATCTGATCTATGTCAACGGCTCGCAGGAGCAGGGGGAAAATAAAGCGGGACAGGAATTCATCCGCAATTTAAATACCATCATCAGAAAACTTCATCCGACGGCAATGTTATTTGCCGAGGATTCTTCGCCATGGCAGGGCGGCGTTACCAAGCCGGTGAAGGAAGGCGGTCTTGGATTTGATTATAAATGGAACATGGGCTGGATGTATGATACCCTGTATTTCTTGGGACTGCCTGTGCAGCAGAGAGTGGAGCAGTATCATAAGATGACATTTTCCATGTGGTATTTTTACAATGAAAGGTATCTTCTTTCCCTGTCGCATGACGAGGTAGTCAATGGCGCAAGGACGATCCTGGAGAAGATACCGGGAGAGGATGCGGAAAAATTTGCCCAGTTGAGGGTTTATTATCTGTATATGTATATCCATCCCGGAAAGAAACTGAATTTTATGGGCAATGAGCTTGGCGAGCGTGTGGAATGGAATGAAGGAAGGGGACTTTCCTGGGAACTTCTGGAAGAACCGGCGCATAAGGCGTTCTATGATTACTTATGTGTTTTACAAAAATTATATTCCTCTAATGATGCGTTCTTTGCGCATGAGCTGGACACGGACCAGTTTCTGTGGTTATACTGTAAGCAGGAAACGGAACCGGTCTATGTGATGATGAGGACCGGAACAAAGGAAAGGTACGCTGCGGTGTTGAATTTTGGCGATCATGCGGTAGATGACTTTGAATTGATCGTGGATAAAAAACAGACATGGAAGAAGGTATTGGACAGCGGCTGGAAGAAATTTGGCGGGGAACTGCCGGAAAGCAAAGAAGAGCTAAAGACCGTGGAGCGTATCAGGAAGTCAGAGGAGCCGGAGGATGCGCAGGCGGGATCCGAGGATGGGGCATCGCAGAAAAAGGCAGCAGATCAAGCGGAAGCGTCGGTGCAGGATGGAAAAGCAAAGAAAGCGGCAAAACAGGTGAAGGAACACGTATTAAAGATCTCTCTGACCTCCTATAGCGGAAAGCTGTACCAAATAAACGGCTGACAGATAATTGATTAAATGAAAGAATACGAGGTGGATTATGGATTTTGAGGAAATACCGGCAGGTGCGAAAATCATAATGAATATCTCCAATGATGGGGAGATGCAGGCAAAATTTATCTCTAAGGCAATCAGAAACAACGGATCGGGTATTCTGGTGCTTCCTTTCATGCATAAGGGAAGACGTGTGAATTTTAATGGGAGGAATATCCATATCCATATGGATGTGCAGTTAAAAACCGGAGAGACATTTACCTTTAAGGGCTGCCAGATCCTGACGGTCAGAAAGGACGGTCTGATCTTTCATAAGGTCATCAGCAGTATGAGCAAGGGGATAGAGAACAGGAGAGGCGAACATCGCTGCTATGTGGGCGAAACGGCTTATTTTACCATGGACGCTCTGCCGGATCAGATCACAGCAACCTTGAGGGACATCAGCAATTCCGGTTTTGGATTTACCATTGACCGTAAGAAAAATATCAATCTGATGCCGGGGGTAATGGTGACATGCACTTTTAAGAATCATATGGGTAAATTTGTCCAGATGCAGGGAAAGATCATCCGCAAGGAGAAGATGGAACGCCATACCTTATATGGCTGCCGCTGTTCGGAGCCCAATGAAGAAGTGGAAGAATATGTAAAACAGATCGAAGAAAAAACACTGATCATCAATGACAGTCAGGTGCAGATCGGATAGCGTGTGAGCAGGTAATGAAAATTTATATTAAAAATCCGAAAGGATAAAATGAAAGGAGAGCATATGGAATTTAAAGAGAGAAAAAGATGGGTGTTTTTTGGACTTCCCTTTACCTTTACGACCTATACGGTGACGGAGGAAATGGTAACAATCGATTCCGGGGTTTTTAAACGTGTAGAAAATGATTGTTATATGTACAAAGTAGTTGATACAAGATTGGAGGCTTCCCTTGGGGAAAGGATATTCCGTCTTGGGACGGTTGTTTGCTTTACCGGCGATACGACGCATCCGACGCTGAAGCTGGAGCATATCAAGAATGCCAGGGCGATCAAGGATTTTATGCTGCAGGCTTCTGAAGCGGCGCGGATGAAACGGCGCACGTTAAGTACGCTGGATATCGGTTCCGGCAGTATTGCTGATGTAGACGATATCTGAGCCTGAAACAAAAGTACAGGGACGGCAGGGCAATAAGTGAGAATAGGGAGCGCTGATAAGAAAATATGAAATATAAGGAAGCGGAAGAATATATAGAAAAGATCAGCGCATACGGAAGCGTCATGGGATTAGATACGATCCGGGAATTGTTGAACAGGATCGGGAATCCGCAGGATACGCTTCCTTTCGTGCATATTGCCGGAACCAACGGAAAAGGATCGGTTCTGGCATATGTCTCAACGATCTTAAAAGAGGCGGGATACCGAGTCGGGCGTTATTTGTCGCCGGTAATCAGCGGTTATCGGGAAAAGATACAGGTTGGCGGATGCATGATCAGTCAGAAAGCGCTTTGTGAAGGTCTGGAGCTTGTGAAAGACCATGCGGAGCAGATGGAGGCGGAAGGATGGCAGCCGCCGACATTATTTGAGACGGAGACGGCATTGGCTTTTTGGTATTTTGCGGAAAAGAAATGTGATATCGTCGTTTTGGAGACCGGTTTGGGCGGTATCGAGGATGCGACTAATATCATACATCATACAAAGGCAGCCGTATTTACCTCGATTTCCTATGACCATATGGGGATCTTGGGAGATACGCTGGCTGAGATCGCGGAAAAGAAAGCGGGGATTATCAAGGAAGGGACTGCGGTCGTCAGCGCCGTTCAGAAGCCGGAAGTGATGGAAGTGCTGCAAAACGCCTGTCAGGAGAAGGGATGTACTCTGCGTGTTGCAGAGCAGCCCCAGAAGGTGAAATACGGAATTTCCGGACAGCGGTTCGTCTTTCATAATAATGCTTATAAGATACATCTTGCCGGGATGTGGCACGCGGAGAATGCCTGTGTGGCATTGGAGGTGATCGAGGCGCTGCGTGAGCAGGGAATCTCGATAAAGGAGGATGCGGTCAGACGCGGGCTGGAGACAACGGTCTGGGACGGAAGATTTACGGTGCTGCGGAAAAAACCGCTGCTGATCATGGACGGAGCGCATAATGAAGATGCGGCAAAGCGGCTGAGAGAATCTCTGGAAGGGTATTTTCCGGAACAGCGGTTTATCTATATTATGGGTGTACTGCGGGATAAGGAATATGATAAAATGCTGGCGATCATGGCGCCGCTGGCACAATATATCATCACGATAACGCCGCCGGAAAATCCGCGCGCGCTGTCGGCTTTTGAGCTTGCGGACAAAGCAAAGACATATCATCCCTGTGTCACTGCGGCAGACAGTCTGGAAGAAGCGGTGGAGATGGCAGGTCTGCTTGCGGGAGAACAATATGTTACGATCGCATTTGGTTCATTATCTTATCTGGGAAGACTGCGTAAGATCCTGACAGAGAAACGGCAGGGACATGTATAGAAGGAAATAAGAGTAACACAATGAGATCAGGAAAGGAATACTCGGACAAAAGGTATGGTTGATAAGGAGAAGATAGAGCAGGCAGTAAGACTGCTTTTAGAAGGAATCGGAGAGGATACAGAGCGGGAAGGGCTGCGGGATACTCCGGCGCGGATCGCGCGTATGTATGAGGAGATCTTTGCCGGGATGGACGAGGATGCATCGATCCACCTGTCTAAGACATTTACGGTGCAGACGGAAGAAATGGTATTGGAGAGGGACATTGTATTTTATTCGATGTGCGAGCATCATCTGATGCCGTTCTATGGGAAAGCGCATGTCGCGTATCTTCCGGACGGCAAGGTCGTGGGATTGAGTAAATTGGCAAGGACAGTGGAGACATACGCAAAGAGACCGCAGCTGCAGGAACAGCTGACGGCGCAGATTGCGGATGCGATCATGGAGGGACTGAGTCCGAGAGGGGCTATGGTGATGATTGAGGCGGAGCATATGTGCATGACGATGCGCGGCGTCAAAAAACCGGGTTCCGGAACGGTTACGGTGGCAGCAAGAGGCGCATTTGCCGAAGATGAGGCATTGAAGGCGCAGTTTTATCAGATGCTGCGGTTATAAACTCTATCACAATAAAGGACAATATATGAAGATTGGCAGCCGGGAATTTGATGTAAAGCATCATACATATGTGGCGGGTATCCTGAACGTAACGCCGGATTCCTTTTCCGACGGGGGAAAGTATGACACGCCGGACAGTGCGATGGAGCATGCGGAGAGGATGATTGCCGAGGGCGCGGATATTATTGATGTCGGCGGAGAATCCACCCGTCCGGGGTATCAGCCGGTTTCGGTCAAAGAGGAGATAGAGCGGGTATTGCCGGTCATCAGGAAGTTAAAGACGACTTATGACGTGCCGGTATCACTGGATACCTGGAAGCCGGAGGTTGCGAGGGCGGCGCTGGCGGCGGGGGCTGATATGATCAATGATATCAGCTGCATGAAAGAAAGAAGGATGGCAGCGCTGGTGGCTGAGAGCGGCTGTGCCTACTGCCTGATGCATAACAGGGATGGTTTGATAGAGACTGACTTAAATGTCAGGGAGGATCTGGCTGCGGCATTGGAAACTGCGTGGCAGGCAGGCGTCAGGACAGAGCAGGTGCTGATCGATCCGGGGATCGGATTTGCGAAAACATATGAGCAGAATCTGGCTGTTTTAAACAGGATAGAGGAGCTGCACTGCTTTGGTCTGCCGATCCTGATCGGCGTTTCCAGAAAATCAGTGATTGGGTATGCGCTTGATCTTCCGGTAGAGGAGCGGCTGGAAGGAACGCTGGCGACTACCGCATATGCCGTCATGAAGCGCTGCGCTTTTGTAAGGGTGCACGACGTAAAAGAAAATGTACGTGTCATAAAAATGATAGAATCAATAATGGGTGTTTCATAGAAATGAGAAAGTGAATATATTGGGAATCAAAAATGCCCATATCATGAACAGAAAGGAAGATGATACCTATGGATGAAATCAGGATCGAACAGTTAAGGGTATATGCGCATCACGGATATTTTGCGGATGAGAAATGGAACGGGCAGTACTTTGAGATCAGCGTCGTTTTAAAATTGCCCTTGCAGGATGCAGGCGTTTCCGACGCGATCGCCGATACGGTAGATTATGCGGCGGTCTGTGAATTTATTGCCGCGAAAATGACGGAAAAGACCTTTGATCTGATCGAGGCGGTAGCGGAATTTTTGGCGGACAGTCTGATGGATCAGTATGAAGCGGTTCAGGAAGCGGCGGTAGAGGTCAGAAAGCCGGATGCTCCGATTTCGCTGGAAGTATCCTATGTGTCGGTCAAAGCAGTCAGACGGCGTCATCTTGCATATGTAGCTATCGGCTCCAATCAGGGAGACAGCAAGGCGTTGATACAGCAGGCTGTTGATCTGGTCGATCAGGATAGAAGATGTAAGGTGCTGGAAGTATCGCCCATCAGAAAGAGCACGCCGTATGGCGGAGTCGAGCAGGAAGATTATTATAATGGCGTTATGGAAGTGGAAACCTACTATGAACCGCTGATGTTTTTAAAATGCCTTCAGGAGATCGAGATCAAGCTTGGAAGGAAGCGTAAGGTGCGCTGGGGCCCCAGAACGATGGATCTGGATATCCTTTTATTTGACCGGATGGTGATCGACAGTAAAGAGCTGATCGTTCCGCACCCTGATATGCAGAATCGTGATTTCGTATTGCTTCCGCTTTCGGAGATCGCGCCGTATCTGCGGCNNGGCATCCGCTGCTGCATAAGACGGCAGGGGAGCTTCTGGAAGATGTGAAGGAGACCCATATGGAGATGCCGTCAGAGCCCAAAGGCGGTCATAGGGCATCTCAGGGTGGTTATGTTGTCGAGCATAAAGATGTTCCGGAAGAAGCAAAGGCACAGCACATGGGAAATGAGCCTTCTGTGACTGTCACCGGCGCAGCGGGGAATCCTCAGAGCAATGGCTCCTATGTATATCGCGGGAAGAATAAAAATATCCTGACTAAGCAATTCTGAACCTATTTTACTTTTTTATATTT
>DLOQ01000145.1 GCA_002479655.1 Lachnospiraceae bacterium UBA7480 | reverse complement strand
GAAGCAATTTGTAATAAGCACCGCTTTTGGTCTTATTTTAAGCATTTCTTCTACACTTATCTTACCATATTATAATTGGAAAAATCAATTATTTCAATAAAATTCAAAAATATGCAGGAAGATTTAGTAATAATCAGAAAATGCAGTAATAATCAGGAAGATGCAGTAATATACAAGAAGACAAAGCAAAAATCAAAGAGACAAGGTAATAAATAAAGAGAATAAGTAATAAATAAAAAGACCAGGTAATAAATAAAGAAATCGAGTAATAAATAAAAAGATTCAGCAATATTCAAAAAACAATGAAATATAGAAAAAACAAGAAATATCCAAGAAGTTGCAATATCAAGACAGGAAAAAGATTGATCTAAGTAAAATTAAGGTAGGCAGAAGCCGATTTTAATAGTACAATAGATTTTGTATTAAAAAGAAAGAGGTATTATGCTATGAAGACAAAGGTATTTATAGACGGAAGCGAAGGAACGACAGGACTTCGCATCTATGAGAGATTTGCGGGACGGGAAGATATAGAATTGCTTCCCATTGCTTCAGAACTGCGTAAGGATGTCAATGAGAGGAAGCGGCTGATTAACCAGTCGGATATTACATTTCTATGCCTTCCGGACGCAGCGGCAAAGGAATCCGTAAGCCTTTTGGAAAATGAACATGTGAAGATCATTGATACTTCTACGGCGCATAGGACAGAGCCCGGCTGGGCATATGGATTCCCGGAGCTTTCCAAGGAACACAGGGAAGCGATCCGGACAGGCAGTCGGATCGCCGTGCCGGGATGTTATGCTTCGGGATTTATTTCGCTGGTATATCCGCTGGTGGCGGGCGGCATCCTGCCGAAGGATTATCCGGTGAGCAGCTTTGCGCTTTCGGGATACAGCGGCNNAGACCGAAGGAACTGGAGTCCGGCAGGGAGTATGCGCTGACGCAGCAGCATAAACATCTGAAGGAGATGCAGAAGATCACAGGGCTTACAAGGACGCCGTTGTTTTCCCCGATCATAGATGATTATTACAGTGGGATGGTAGTTTCCGTGCCGCTCTATGCGGATATGCTGAACGGAGCGCAGACGCCGGAGAAGCTGCTTTCTTATTATGCGGATTATTATCAGGGAGAGGCATTTATTCGTGTGAGCGGACGGGAGGATGAGATTGCCGCCGGAGGTTTTCTGGCTGGCAATGCGCTGTCCGGCTGGGATGGTCTTAAGATCTATGTGACGGGCAATGAAGAACGTATTGTATTGTCCTCGCAGTTTGATAACCTTGGAAAAGGCGCTTCCGGGGCGGCGATCCAGTGCATGAATCTGGTGCTGGGCTGTGAAGAAACGAAAGGATTGAATCTCTAAATAAAAAAATAATCAAAATTTTTCAAAAATTCCCATAAAAATAATTCCTTAAAACGTATCTTTTATAATCGGGATATTTAAGATTGCGTGAAGGGAGGTGGTTTCAGTCATGGGAGGTCGTAAAAAGATACTTATCTTTGGGCTATGCGCCCTGCTGGCTATCATTTTGCTGATTCCCATTCCCCTGCGCTTATTCAACAATACTGAAATTCAGAAACCGACTCAGGAACCAACTCAGGAAATGACGCAGGGATCATTTCAAAGATTTCTTCAGGGATTGATACAGAAAGAGCTTCCGGAGGGGATGCAGGAATCTTTTACGATAGGCGGGATAGAGGTATCCGCCTCGGATGCATATCAGACATTGACGGACACGGAACTGACAGATGCGGTAGAGAGGCTTCTTGCAGATAAATACGGAGAGGAGTTCTGCTGTGAGCAGTATCTTTATTATGAAGAATTTTCATTATTGATGGATCTGACCGCTTATCCGGCAGCGGATCCGGAGCTTCGTTTTGATGTTGCGGTGCAGGGCGCGGATCAATTGGAGCTGTGGTGGGATAAATATTATAACGAACTTTATCGGGAAGATATCGACAGGTATCTATATGAGGCGGCAGCGGCTGACGGGATCGGTCAGGAGGAAATTTTTGTAAATCTCCATGGAATGATGACAACGACCGAAGTATCTGCAGAAACATTTTATCAGCAGGGAATGAATATTATGATCTGCATTCCGGAGGATCGGGTAGAAGAAGTCCAAAGCAGCATACAGGATATCATAGAAGATATTTATGCCGTGACACAGTCGGAACACGAATTTTGGATCTATCTTTGTACGGATGAGATTCATGGCTGGGATGAGTTTCGGTATGACGGGATATGGGAATCTTACAGAGTGGAATATAGGGAGGAATCTATTGAGGGCTTATGCTTGTGGGAAGAAGACCAGCCGCATCTGGATGTATTTCTTGGAAGCACGCCGGGACTGTTTTGTGAGCTCCCGATCCAAAACGGGGGAATGACGATCGCCACACAGGGGGATTATCCTGCCATGGTGATGGTGGATGGCGTTCTGTATAAGGATACGGGAAGGATCAGTACGGAGCGTCGCTGCGGGATGATGGACGGAAAGATCACAAGCACAGTGGATACGGTGCCTGCGGAAGACAATCAGTCCAATTTCGGCACAGGATATGGCTATCAATATGGCATGAATGGCATTGAGGTATCCATTGACGGGGAATGGCATATCTTTGAGCCAAAACAGGAAGGAGAAGAAAAGTGAAAAAGAGGATCGTTGGAACAATATTAGCTGTAATGCTTGGCATGGCGATCTGCGCAGGCTGCGGCGGGAAGGATGCGGCAGCGCGGATGGATGAGCCAAGGGAGGAGAGCGGGCAGGATGCCGAAGCCGGTACGGATAGTGAGAGTGGGCAGGATGCCGGAGGCAACATGGAGAGCGGAAGCGAGCAGGCGGACGGAGGCAGTACAGACAAAGGAGGTATGGAAATGGCAGAATATAATGAAGAACAGATAAGAGAAGGGTATATTGATTATTCGGTTGAGCTGTTGAAAGAATCCGTAACAGATGAGGTCAACAGTATGATCTCCCCGCTGTCGGTGATGATGGCGATGGACATGGCNNACGGAAGGAAGCACGCAGGAACAGATAACGCAGATGTTCTGTCCGGGCGCAAGTCAGGCGCAGATCGAGAGTTATCTAAACGATCTGATGGAGCGTTATCATGCCAATGAAGATGTGGAGCTTCATATTGCCAATTCCATCTGGATCAACAACTTGTTTGCGGAAGAAATCAATACGGAATATCTGGATAGAGCCAATCAGGTCTTTGACGCGACGGCAAGGGTACTTCCCTTTGATGCTGCGGCGGTGAATGAGATCAACGGCTGGGTAGATGAGAATACGAACGGCATGATCGATCGTCTGTTAGACTCGCTTGAGCCGGATACGGTGTTGTGCCTGCTTAATGCAACTGCTGTAGAAGCCCCTTGGGCGAAGCCTTATGAAGACGCACAGGTTTGGGAGGATGATTTTACCGATGCGGCAGGGCAGACGCAGACCGTAGAGATGATGCATGGCACGGAGGCAGATTATTTTGAGACGGAGGATGCCGTAGGCTTCTTAAAATATTATGAGGGCGGCGAGTACGGCTTTCTGACGATCCTGCCAAAAGAAGGGATGACAGTCGAGGAATATCTTGCCGGTATGACGGGAGAGAGTTACCGGGAGTTTTATAATACCGGAACACAAGCATATAAGGTTCATACCATGATGCCGAAATTCACATATGAATATGAACTGACCATGAACGACGTATTGTATGCGCTTGGGGTGAAGGATGCGTTTGATGACAGTCTGGCTGATTTTTCGGGTATTGCAAGTCCCGCGGGTGATCTGTATATTGATCTGGTGGTGCATAAAACATTTATCGAAGTGGGGCAGTACGAAACAAGAGCGGCGGCTGTTACAGGGGTAGCGATGATGACAAACGCCATGCCCATAGAAGAGGAGTACAGAGAGGTCTATTTAAACAGACCGTTCATTTACGCCATCATTGATACGGAGACCGGCGCGCCGATCTTTATCGGAACATTGCAGAGTGTGCAGTAAACGAAGGTACTTTTGGCACACGAATCCTAAAGTTGATATATAAAGGAGATTTATTATGAGAAAATATGTAGTTTCAGCAATGATTGCGGCATTGATGATCGGAGCTGCGGGATGTGCGGAGAAGGCTTCCGATCCGGTAAATGTGGAGATTCCGCAACAGGAAATCGATCCGGCAGTGGTGGAGCAGCTGCGGGATGAGATCGATCAAAGTCTGGAAGATTATGATGAAGAACAGATGAGGGAGGGATATCTGGACTATTC
>DLOQ01000055.1 GCA_002479655.1 Lachnospiraceae bacterium UBA7480 | reverse complement strand
GTTATGAATGAATTGAATAAGCGCGGTCATGAGGGGTTCGGTTCGGATATCACGCCGGAATATGCGGGCGTGGCGGATGGGACGGCGGTAACTTCCATGCCCTATGCGGCGCTGGATATCACCGATCAGGCGGCGGTAGAGAAGACGCTGGCGGAGTATCAGCCGGATGCGGTCATTCATTGCGCTGCATGGACTGCTGTGGATATGGCGGAGGATGATGATAAGGTGGAAAAAGTGCGGGCGGTCAATGCGGACGGCACAAGGCATATTGCTCAAGCCTGTAAGTCATTGGACGCAAAAATGCTGTATTTGTCTACGGATTATGTGTTTGACGGAGAGGGCACGGAGCCATGGAAGCCGGACTGTAAGGACTATAAGCCGTTGAATGTATATGGTCAGACGAAGCTGGAAGGCGAGCTGGCAGTTGCTGAGACGCTGGAAAGATATTTTATCGTGCGGATCGCGTGGGTATTTGGCGTCAACGGTAATAATTTTATCAAGGCGATGTTGAAGAAGGGCAAGACGCATGAGAAGTTTGCGGTTGTGAACGATCAGATCGGAACGCCGACATACACTTATGATCTTGCGAGACTTTTAGTGGATATGATAGAAACGGAAAAATATGGTTATTATCATGCGACCAATGAGGGCGGATATATCAGCTGGCATGAATTTGCAGTGGAAATATTTCGTCAGGCAGCGGAGCTTGGGCATGAGGAATATCGGACGCAGCGCCTGACAGTGCTTCCCGTTTCTACGGAAGAATACGGGATCTCAAAGGCAAAAAGACCATTTAATTCCAGATTGGATAAGTCAAAACTGGCGGAAAATGGTTTTCAGCCGCTTCCGGACTGGCAGGATGCGGTAAAAAGATATCTAAAAGAAATAGAATTTTAAAGATTTAATAGACTTTTATGTTGCTTTTGTGTTATAATGTTTTAGTAAACTGTTCGGTTTAGGACTAATGTATTGAGAGGTGCAAAACTATGGATTCAAAAATACTTTTAGAGAATGGAACAAATGAACTGGAGATACTGGAGTTTACGATTGACGGCAATGCTTATGGTATCAATGTTGCAAAGATCAGAGAGATCATTGCTTATCAGCCGATCACGCCGGTTCNNCCCAGCGTTGAAGGCATTTTTATGCCGAGGGATACGATGATCACGGCGATAGATCTGAAAAACTGCCTGCAGCGCGGTGAATCTAAACCGGGCGGACTTCTGATTGTCACTAATTTCAACAAACTGGATATTGCATTCCATGTGGAGGCTGTTGAGGGGATTCATCGTGTATCATGGACAGAGATCATCAGACCGGATTCTACGATCTCAACGGCGGAGGAAAGCGTGGCAACAGGTATTGTAAAGATCAATGGTCAATTGGTTATTATTCTCGATTTCGAAAAGATCGTTACGGATATCAGCCCGGAGACAGGTTTAAAGGTTGAAGAAATCGATGCGTTGGGTGTCAGGGAAAGATGCGATATCCCGATTCTGATTGCTGAAGATTCCGCATTGCTGAATAAACTGATCGTTGATTCTCTGAAAAAGGCGGGATATACCAATCTGCGTCATACGGAGAATGGACAGGAGGCTTGGGATTATATTTCGAAGTGTAAGAAAGAAGGAACTCTGGATCAGCATGTACATCTTGTGATCACGGATATTGAGATGCCGCTGATGGATGGGCACCGCTTGACAAAGCTGATTAAGGATGATGATGAGCTGCGCAATATTCCTGTTATTATTTTCTCATCACTGGTTAATGATGAGATGAGAAAAAAAGGAGAACAGCTCGGCGCCAATGCACAGTTATCCAAGCCGGAGATAGGCAATCTTGTCAAGGTGATCGATCAAGTGCTGGGAAGATAGGCAGGATGTGCGCCGCGTTATTGTACATAGCCAATAAGAAAATGATAGGTAGCGCATCCTGTGGGTGCGCTATTTTCAAGAAAGATGGATCATGATATTAAAAATAGAGGATGCGTGGGGAAAAATAAAAAACAGTATTCGGGAAGCTGATAAGATCCTAGTTGGGATCGGAACGGAATTGGAATATACTGAAGGTGAAGATATACAGAGATTCAAAAGCGCATATGCAAAACTGCGGGGAATGCTTGCGGAAAAAGATCATTTTGTGATTTCCCTATGTACGGATGATGTGATATACACATCCTTTCTGCGGGGAGAAAATGTAGTCTGCCCCTGTGGCGGATGGACGATGCTGCAGTGCGCGGATGCCTGTACAAATGAACTTTATCAGGTTGGCGAATTGTGTGCGGAAGCGCTTCCCTATCTGGAAAAAGCGCAGTGGAAGCAGGCAGAGGAGATGTTGCCCGTATGCCCCAAATGTGGGAAACCGTTGGCATTTAATAATATCCTTACGGAAAATTATTTGGAAGAAGGCTATCTGGAACAGTGGGCAAAATATAAGACATGGCTGCAATCAACAATCAACAGAAGATTATGCATGATTGAGCTTGGTGTCGGTATGCAGTTCCCAAGCGTGATCCGATGGGCATTTGACAAGCTGGCATATTATAATCAGAAATCGGAATTTTACCGGATACATTCTACGTTATACCAGCATACAAAAGAAAATGGGGAACGCGGGTACTCTGTTAAGGAACATGGATTGGAGTTTCTGTTGTCCGCAGATTAATATGTATGTGAAATAAAAATCAACCTATTGCGAGAAAGGTATGGTTAATAATATGAGTTCTACGGAAGAATATCTTGATCAATTACTGGCGGCGGCCATACAAGCGAATAATGAACTGCAGGGAACTGCAAATAAGAAAGAGGAGCCTTCTCCCCAAAAGGAAGAAGGTTTAAAAGAGCGGACAGAGGAAACGCCGGTAGAGGAAATGCTGGTAGAGGAGACGCCTGCAGAAGCGCAGACTATCAATCCGTCTTTGGTGAACCAGCCTTGGAGTGAGATGGAAAACATGTCGGTGGAAACACTGCTTTCCATGACGGAAGGTCAGCCGGAGGAAGAAGCGGAAAGTGTGGAAGAAGCATCCGAGCCGGAGATAAACGACGATCCCAACCATGTAATGAC
>DLOQ01000095.1 GCA_002479655.1 Lachnospiraceae bacterium UBA7480 | reverse complement strand
ATAGAATATCCGAAAGCAGCCAGCCCTTTATTGATTGGCTTTTGTAATCATATTTTAGTACTGCAAAAAGGAGATTATAATTCGGAAGAACTGTTTTTTATTTTGAAGCATGAGCTGATTCACTTAAAACGGGGAGATATCTATATTAAGCTGCTTTTTGCATCGGCTAATGCGGATCACTGGTTTAATCCGCTGATCTGGATCATGCAAAAGGAAGCTGCTGTTGATATGGAATTGTCCTGTGATGAGAGAGTTACGCAGGGTACTGATTATGCAACGCGAAAAGCATATACGGAAACATTGTTATCTACGCTTCATAAGCAAAGCGCAAAGAAGACGGTTCTATCAACGGGGTTTTATGGAGGAAAGCAGATTATGAAAATACGTTTTAAAAACATTTTAGCTAAAAAAGGAAAGAAGAACGGAGTAACCGTTCTGATTTGTGCCATTATGTTAGCAGTTAGTATAGGAACATTGATAGGCTGTTCCATCACGAAGAAAAACACGGAAGATGGCTCTGATCCGTTGGGAATCAATGATTCCGAAACGGAAGATATTCAGGATGAAAACAGTCAAACCGATGAAGCGTTACCGGAATCCGGAGGCGGTCATTATGAAATGGGACAATCATCAGATGATTGCTCCATTATGATAGGAAACATTTCACTTTCTATAAATGAAAACAAGCAGGTTATTTTTGCCAAATTGGATGAAGCCGGTCTGGAGTATAGTGAATTTGAACCCGATGATCCGGAGACAGCCAAATATGATGCATGTTATAACATTGACGGGGTACCGGTACAAATATATTTTCTGGATGATGTATGTGTTCGGCTTAGAGCAATCAGTCTTGACTGTTCATATGGGATCGTGCAGACAGCCAGAGGTTTACAATCCGAAAGCACATATTCCCGGATGGTGGAGCTATATGGGGATTCTTATGAAACACATACATATGCCGGCAAAGAAGTTTATACGATATATTGCTATTTTATAAACGACTTCATCTGCGAATTTGGAATACCGGGAGAAAATAGGGATTCTATTTATAATATAGATATATATGTTCCGAGTCAGACACCAATATATGATTATGGAGAAGAATTGATGAACTAAATGCATTCATTAATTTTCTTGCTATTTATCCGTAGATTGCATATAATAAATGCAAAGGAGATGATGACTATGCCGAATATTAAGCCAATATCTGATTTAAGAAATTATGCAGAAGTATTAAAAGAAGTAAAAATAAATCAACCGGTATATCTGACTCAGAATGGTCGGGGAGTATACGCTATTGTGGATGTTGATGAGTTAGATCGATTAAAAGCGACAATTCAGCTTTTGACAAAACTGGAAGAAGGAGAGCAGTCTGCTAGAGAAAAGGGTTGGTTAACAGCGGACGAGGTAGAGGCTGCGTTGGGATTGTGATATGCCGAAGCTGATTTATGCACCAAAAGCGTTAGATGATCTACAGGGGATAAAAGTTTATGTTGCCAAGCAGTTTGGAGAAGGCAAGGCAAAGGTTTGTGTCAAGGAGATTACATCAACTGCCAAGCAGTTAGAACTGTATCCGGGAGAAGGACCTCGCTTAGAGGATTTGATAGAATATCCAACGGATTACCATTATCTGGTTGTAAAGCCTAATTATGTTTTTTACAGGGTTGAGGGAGAAACCGTAAGGGTTATACGTATTTTGAATGAAAAGCAGGATTTTTTACAAATATTATTCGGAATTAGCAGTATATCTGAAGAAGGAGAAGACTACTGGGATGATTAGGGGATTATGAAGATGAAGGAGCGTTGATGATATGGTGTGTATGGAATGTGGCGCAAATGCTGATGAAGGGTATACAACAGATGTTACAGACTTGGGAAATTGCCTTGTAATCGTAAGAAATGTTCCCTGTTACAAATGCACGGAATGTAATGAGACTATCTATACGGCGGATGTAATCAAGCGATTAGAGGAGATTGTCGAACAAGCTAAGAAAATGATGCAGGAAATTGCCATCATTGATTATGGAAAGGCGGCATAGTGCCCTTTCATACGATCAGAAAATTGCTGAATTGTCAATGCAAAAATAAATTGCATTGACAATTTCTTTTTGCGATGCTAGTATAATTGTAAACCACATACAAAAGGGGATTTACAATGAAAAATACAAAAAATCTTGTTTTCATGTCATTATTTGCCGCGCTGATTGCTGTCGGCGCGTTTATTAAGGTGCCGATGCCGCTGATTCCATTTACTCTTCAGACATTTTTTGTCATGATGGCAGGAAATCTGTTGAAGGCAAAATATGCCGCGGGAAGCGCGCTGGTCTATGTCCTGATCGGACTATGCGGTGTGCCGGTATTTACCGGAGGGGGCGGTTTTACTTATGTATTCCAGCCTACGTTTGGCTATCTGATCGGCTTTATCGTTGCCGCGTTCTTTATTGGATTGATCGTACATAAAAAGCAGCAGCCTTCCTGGAAAAGACTGCTGGCGGGTGATCTCGTGGGAGTTGTTGTCTGGTATGTTTTTGGGATCATTTATTACTGGGTGATTGCAAAATATTATCTGGGTAATCCTGTGGCAATGAAATCGCTGCTGGTGCCGTTTATCCTTCTGCCATTGCCGGGAGACCTGATCAAGATGACATTGGCAATACTGCTGGGAAAACGGCTTCTGCCGGTAATATCAAAATAAATTTTGAAATCAAACTAATTTTTGGTTTCTTAAATAAGCTTCCTCCATCTGCGCCCTGACCATATCGCAAAGCTGCTTTTTTTCTTCGCGGTCCATGGCTGCAACATCAACGGCAGGAAGATATTCCAAAACGACATGCTGTTTCTTAAGCCGTGGAAACTGATCCTCAAAGATCGCCGATGTATTATTTAAAACGACGGGAACGATCTTGCAGCCTGTTTTTTCCGCAATCTTAAAGCTTCCCTTATGAAATTCCAAAAGCGGCTCGTCGGATTTATTTCTGGTGCCTTCCGGAAAGATTGCAATGGAGATTCCTTTTTTGATCTTTTCAGCGCAATTGTTGATGGATTCCATTCCTTTTCTCAGATCGGAACGATCCATAAATTCACAATACAGATTTTTCATCCATTTGGTCAGAGTAAGATATTTCAGCATTTCTTTTTTTGCAACATAGCCTGTCGGTCTCGGCACGCGGGTGTAGGTGAGCAGGATGTCGAAATATCCGCGGTGGTTCAGGACGTAAAGAACAGGCTCCTCCTTGGGAACATTTTCTTCGCCGATCACCGTCAGCTTCGTGCCTGCTATAAAGGTGATCACCCGAAAAGCCCAGTTTACAATGGCAAGAGAGCTGACTGCTTTTGCTTTTTTACTGAACAGTCCGACGATCTCTTCAATCAACTGAATGAGGATCGAGATAATCAGGAAGATGAGCAGAAATAATACTGCCAAAAATATTCTAATCATGCTTTTTATGGTTTCCTTTCTATCCTATGTATTTATATAATGTTCCGTTTTTTCGTTTAATACTCGTTTTTGTATCAGAGAACATTCGTCCTCTGTCAAGCCATATAGCAGGGAGAGTTCATTTTCTATGCTGTTCATAATATTATCTAAACTCGAAAGCTCGTGTTTTTGCGCTTCATGTTTGAGGTTGTCAAATTTTTCTCCTGTGGTTATTATATCATAATTTTCTTCTTCTGTCAGAATTTTATCCACAAGCGAGATAATGCGCTGCTGTTGTGCGGCAGAAGCTATGGGGATGGGCAGCGCTTCGATATGGGATTTTAACAGTTTTACGGAGTCAAATCCGACTCTCCAGTAAAATGCCGCAATGCTGCTGTTCAGTACGGCAAGGATATATTTGATATGCAGTCCGTCTATATGCGGGATCAATATGTTGCAGCTGTTTAACGTAAGATAACCGTGATCGTCATAGGAAAAGACGGGAGTT
The DNA here is from genome assembly GCA_002479655.1 of Lachnospiraceae bacterium UBA7480. Taxonomy (GTDB): domain Bacteria; phylum Bacillota; class Clostridia; order Lachnospirales; family Lachnospiraceae; genus NK4A136. The sequence goes on along the minus strand of DLOQ01000095.1, from coordinate 3,258 downwards.
TTTCCGATAAAGCGGTATAACAGCTTTTCTTTGGCGTGGTAAAGCTCTTCTTTGGCGCACTGTTGAAATACTTCCGGGGTATATCGGATCCGGTCAAATGGTCCATGCAGGCGGTATTTGCTGAGGTTAAAACCGCGGATGATCGGTTCGGCGGCAATGTCCGCAGGATTCGTGCCGGACGTTCCTTCCACATTCATAATAGGAACGGATATAGGATCGTGTTTTTCTTCCTCTGAGGAAATCAGGAATCTGTCATTGTCGCCGGTTACGATGCCGAGGGCAAAGTCGGCAGCTCCTTTTAATCTTACGGCGTGCTCCAATGAATCCAGCTTACAAAACAGGGCATAGGAAGCGTCGTCTGCATGCAGCATCGGAAAATAGTCCGCGGAAGGAGCGCTTTTAAAAGACCGTTCAGGAACGCTGCGGTTTTCGATGGTGTAATGTTCTGTCTTTTTATATACGTCGCAGCAGCGGATACCGGGCTGCCTACGATCCTTTTGTAATGTCAGGATGACAGAGGGACAGTCAACTAAGGTAAAGGACTGCATCAGATATTCAATCGAAATGATCCGTGTGTTTTCCAATAAGATTTTCCGCATTTCACGATGCCGTCCCGATGTTAAAAGAGAGGCGGGCAGCAAAAAGGAGATGATGCCGTTATCTGACTGGTGACGGATGGAGTTTTGTACAAACAGTGCGGCAGAATCCTTTGTGCTGGCATGTTTCCGGGAGGGGAGGCTCGCTCCCCATGGAGGGTTGCCGAAGATCAATGTGTTTCTACATGACGGAAAATGACGCAGGGAATCGGCAACGCGGATGTTTTTACGCAATGTGTCAATATCCGTATCCGGAGCGTTTAAGGCAATGTTGATCCGTGCAATGGCAATGGCGGCAGGATCGGTATCCTGACCGATGAGCTGTATTTTGACGGGTTTTTCTTTATTTTCTGCATTTCTTGTATAAGAAAGGATCTGCAAGAGAAAATTGCCGGTTCCGCACGCCGGATCAAAGAAGGTATTGATATCTTCTGTAAACGGCGCAGTACGGTCGATCAGCCTTTTTACCAGCGGAGACGGCGTATAATAGATGCCGGATCTTTTGCGCCTGTCAAGCTGTGTCAGGGATATATAGAGATATCCTAAAAGATCCTCATACGGCAGGAATGACAGCGCGGGATAATCGGATCGTTCTTCGTGACCTGGCGCAAGGGCGCGCAGATCATTCACCAGTGGGGCGTATTTTTGCAAGGTATCGGCGGATCGAAAAAATCCTTCTGCATAATGCGCAATAGTTGTGATCAAAGGCGCATCTGTTTTCTGACAGTAAGCAATGACATGATTAAGCTGCTTCATGGAAGCTTCGCCGCAGTCAAGATAATCCTTATAAGCACGGGGTAATCGGATCGCCGTTTTGTTGCGGCGCTTTGTCAATTTTCCGGTCTGCTGCAGATTCTCTTTAAGTTCTTTTATGGAATCCGGAGTGAAATAGTTCCCTTTTTTTGCAACAAAATGATCAGGCGTCAGTCTTCCCTGCCTGATCCAGTTGCGTCCGGTGGCTTCAGAAATTGAAAGATATTCACATGCCTGTTTTAATGTCATCCATTCCATAGTTTATAGAATACCAAAATTTTGCTGATTTGGAAAGTATTCTATCATATTCCTTTGCAAATCGCGCTTTCTTAGAAATAATTTATGAATAATACGGCACTTTCACTCATATTTTAATAAATAAAACGATATTGCATATAGAATGGAGAAATAGAATGAAAAACTGGAAAAGATTTGGAATACTGCTTGTATGCGCAGTCATGATGGGAATGTTTCTGATGGGATGCACGATCAGGGAAGGAAGCGATAAGAAGCTTCGTGATGTTGAGTTTACCGTACTGGCGGAGGACGAGATACCGCCGGAATTTCTTGAATTTATTACCGGAAAACAGGCGGATCCGTTTAAACTGACATACACGACGGATCAGTATCTATACATAGCCGCGGGTTACGGGAAGCAGGAGAGCGGAGGATACAGCATTGCGGTAAAGGATTGTTATATGACGGAAAATGCGCTGGTATTTGATACGGAGCTGATCGGTCCCTCTGCTTCGGAGAATATTATGCCGGGGGCGTCCTATCCCTATATCGTCATTAAGACAGAGAAAACGGATGCGACGGTGATCTTCCGGTAAACTTCAACTGAAATAACCCCTTTTGATAAGGAAACGCTGATTTGATCAGCGTTTCCTTTAACAAAAGGGGTTATTTGTGATCGCACAAAATACGTTTATCTCAGATCGTCTAGGTCATAAATTGTAAACCATTCTTTAATGTATTCACTCTCTTTATACTGTGGCCATAGCTCTGCGGACATATATACAAATGGACGATCGTTTTCACCCCTACCCAAAGTCATGCGATGACTTTCCTCATCGCTCTCAATAGATTCACAAAGAGACAGGATTAATACGAAATCTTCCTTTTCCCACACTAGATGGTAGTTTATTGTGCCGTCATTTTTTTCAAACGTCTCAAGGAATGAATCTTTAGATTCGTCCAAATAACTGGGCTCATATGCAATAACATAAGAAGGCCTACCGTACTTACTGATCATTGCATCAAATATCTCGACCTGTGCATCAAACTCACCATACGTGATTCTGTCGTCAAAATTAAATTCATCTAGGAATTCATGTTCGACGGTAATGTAAAACCAGTTGTTTTCATAGGCTTGTCTGAGAGATACTTTTTCTCCCGAGTAGTCACATACGAAAATCATGTTTATGGTGGATTCGTCTTCCTCGCTACAAGTACCGCTATATCCTCGAGTGTCTACATTATAAATACTCTGTAGATGAAAGGATAAATCATGATCATCTATTGGCTGATCAGAGTCAAGTAGTTCTGTAAGATTGTACGAAAACGCACAGAAATCGTGATCATAACCAACGCCACCGCTATACGGTGCCAGATGTTCGTCTCCATCGAAGTCTTCCAGACGGATAGGAGCTGTACATTCGCCATTAAAGAGCGTAATGCCGGTCAGATCTTTTTCTTCTCCCCAGTTCGCCGTATGGAACCAGAATGCAATTTCATCTGTATCGTAGGTCTGCTGACTTTCTTGATCTGTTTTTGAACCGGAAGAAGCCTGTTGCCCCTCCTGTCTTGTCCGCCCACCGGAAGATGATGCGCTTTCGTGGTTTGTGGCAATGACCGCGGCAGTGATGCCTCCGATGATTACAACGGCGGCAGCAGTAGCGGCAATTAT
>DLOQ01000178.1:2850-2984 GCA_002479655.1 Lachnospiraceae bacterium UBA7480 | reverse complement strand
AAGGCCAAGCGGGCGGAATGGGATAGATATTATCCTCAGGTATCCGCTTGGGAACTTGAGGAGTATCTGTACAGATATTAGAGCCGCCTTCTGAATATGGATGAAGAGGAGGTGGGCGTTTGACAAATATCATA
>DLOQ01000178.1:0-2739 GCA_002479655.1 Lachnospiraceae bacterium UBA7480 | reverse complement strand
ACATGGTATACTCCGAACTGTACGAATGCCTGCCTGACGGGTTTGAGATGCTGCTTTTGGCTTCCCAGCGCTTCATCAGTGAGTGCTATAGCAATAATCTCGTGTGCCTGTCCATGCCGCTCAAGGTTCGAGACTTGGTGGATACAGTGAACATGATGGCGGACAGCATTGTGGCACGGCGCAGGCAGAGGAAAATGAGGCCCAGAAACCGGAGCGCTCAGGAGGAAGAGGCCATCCGCGCCGCAAAGGAGCTCCTGATGAACAGAAACCATATGAATGAGGAGGAGGTGCACCGCTATCTGCAGAAATGCAGTATGGACAGCGGCAACAGTCTCTCGGAGACAGCGCAGATGGTGCTGTCGATCATGAAGGAGGGGTAGGATTTAAGTATGAAATTTACAAAGATGCAGGGCTGTGGGAATGATTATATTTATGTGAACGGCTTCGAGGAGACAGTGCCCCCGGAGCGGAAGGCAGAGTTAGTAAAGCGGCTCAGCGACAGGCACTTTGGCGTGGGAGGGGATGGAGTCATTTTTATCAATCCCGCGGCGGAGGCGGATTTTGAGATGGAGATGTACAATGCGGACGGCACCCGGGCGGAGATGTGCGGCAACGGCATCCGCTGTGTGGCAAAGTACGTCTATGATTATGGCTTGACGGATAAAACGGAGCTTGCGATAGAAAGCGCCGGTAAGGTGAAGTATATTACCTTGTATATCAAAGATGGCAAAGTCGATCAGGTGAAAGTAAATATGGGCGCGCCAGAGCTTCAAAAAGATAAGATCCCTGTGGAGATTACGCCTGAAATGAAGCAGCTGATAGAGCATGCGCAGGGAGAGGATATCGCCGGAAAGCATGCTGTGGGAATATCAGAGATCGAACAGGGAGAATGTGTGATCGGCTGTCCGATCGTTATAGATGATGACGAATACCGCATGACCTGCGTTTCTATGGGCAATCCCCATGCAGTCGTTTTTATGGATGAGATCCGGAGGAAAGATTCTGCGGGGAATACCGCAAAACAGGCAGATCTAAAGAATCTTGAGATCGAAAAGATTGGTCCTAAGTTTGAACACCATCCCTGTTTTCCCAACCGCACCAATACGGAATTTGTTGATGTGATCGACAGCCATACGGTGGATATGAGAGTCTGGGAGCGGGGCACCGGTGAAACGCTTGCCTGTGGAACGGGCTGCTGCGCCGTGGTCGTGGCATGTGTATTAAACGGCAGGACAAAGGAGGATGTCACCGTTCGTCTGCTTGGCGGAGAACTGCAGATCTATTGGGACAGAACGGAAAACTGCGTTTATATGACCGGACCGGCAAGAGTGGTATTTGAAGGAGAGGTTGAAATATAAAAAATTTATGGAAGAAATGCATGAGGAGGATATACAAATGTTTCAGGTAAATGAAAATTATCTGAAACTGCCGGGAAGCTATCTTTTTTCGACAGTTGCAAGAAAACAGAAAGAATATCTGGAGGCGCATCCGGATAAAAGCGTGATCCGTCTAAGCATCGGAGATGTGACGCAGCCGCTGGCGCCTGCGATCATAGACGCAATGCACAAGGCGGTTGATGAGATGGCGGATGCGGCGACGTTTCGCGGTTATGCGCCCGATCTGGGGTATGAGTTTTTGAGGAATGCGATCGTGGAGAACGATTACAGGGCAAGAGGCTGTCAGATCGAGGCGGATGAGATCTTTGTCTCTGACGGGGCGAAAAGCGATTCCGGCAATATTCAGGAGATCTTTGCGCAGGACAGCAGGATCGCGGTCTGCGATCCCGTATATCCTGTTTATGTGGATACAAACGTCATGGCGGGCAGGACAGGCAGCTATGACGCGAAAACAGAGATATGGAGCAATGTGATCTATATGCCTTGTACGGCGGACAATGGATTTGCGCCCATGCTTCCTAAGGAGACGCCGGATCTGATCTATCTTTGTTTCCCCAACAATCCCACCGGTTCCACGATCACAAAGCCGCAGCTTCAGGAATGGGTGGATTATGCGAATAAGGTCGGCGCGGTCATCATTTACGACGCTGCTTATGAAGCTTATATTACGGAGGCGGATGTGCCGCACAGCATTTATGAATGTGACGGGGCAAGGACATGCGCGATCGAGCTTCATTCCTTTTCCAAAAATGCCGGATTTACCGGTGTCCGCCTTGGATATACGGTGATTCCCAAAGATTTGAAATGCGGGGATGTTGCGCTTCATTCCCTCTGGGCAAGGCGGCATGGCACGAAATATAACGGCGCGCCGTATATCGTCCAGCGTGCCGGAGAGGCGGTCTATTCTGCCGAAGGAAAAGCGCAGTTAAAAGAACAGGTCGCCTATTATATGAAAAACGCGGCTTATATCCTAAACGGATTAAAGGAAGCCGGATATAAGGTATCAGGCGGTGTGAATGCCCCCTACATCTGGTTAAAAACACCGGATAATATGACAAGCTGGGAATTTTTTGATCATCTTCTGGAGCATGCCAATGTGGTCGGTACGCCGGGTTCCGGATTCGGTCCCAGCGGCGAGCATTATTTCAGGCTGACGGCATTCGGCAGCTATGAGAATACGGTGGAAGCGATGGCAAGGATTAAAGCCATGTGAACATAGAGACACAAACAAAAAGTTATGTAAACCGGATTGAATAAATGGGTAGCTAAACCCTAAATAAATAAGCTGGGTAATTGCGAAACTCTCAATAGTAGAAATTTGATTGTGCAGCATTGACAAATT
>DLOQ01000083.1 GCA_002479655.1 Lachnospiraceae bacterium UBA7480 | reverse complement strand
GAAGACGATACAGAAGAAGCTTCCGGCATTCCGTCATCCATCTGCAATATATTGTTAAGATTAGCCAGCGCGCTTCCCGATCCCTTGATGCTTCTCCATAGTCCGGTCGTATATGCCGGATCATCTGAAACGTCCACTTCCATAATAAAATCCCTAAAAAACTGCAGGATCTTCTCATCAGAATTGTACATGGATGCATACGGAAAATATACATACCTGACAACGCCCGAATTATGCTTATCCACCATGATATAGTTTGCATCCAGACGTNNTAGTTTGCATCCAGATAGATGCCATGGTAATCCAGGAACCAATCCGCACAATCCCGGAACGGCGCAATCATATTAGTCAGAAGTTCCTTGAATTCTTTCTTCCTCATATGACGCGGCATATATGCCAGTCTGATGCCGCCTTCCATCTCATAGCGCAGCTCTATGCTGTCATCGATCTGCATCTGATATAATGCCAGCAGAAACGGCGGACAGTCCTGCCTGATCACATTGACAGCGATCTCGTCGATCTGACCTTTCCCGGGCTCTGCATCCAAGATGGAATAATTCTTATTTGCTATAACGATTTCCTTTAACATTGTTCATTACCTCATCCTTCTATAATAAATCAAAGTATCTTAATTCCAATATTTGATAATACCCCATCTTTACCGCAACAGCTTTTCCGCCGACAAAAGGATACGCCTGTTCATATCCAATGTCCGTGAGCATTCTGTTTGACTTCGTAATATAGTCCCATTCTCCCCCATGATTTACAGCTGCAAGCCCGTTAGAAAAGGAATACGCATCCTTATACTGGTAATCTATTACAAGCTTGCCTTCAAAGTCTGCAAAGCCCCACCGGGAACCGTTTGAAACGGCTATCCAGCCACCCTCTACGCCTTTAGCGTCCTCATACCTTGCCTCATTGATTTCATTGCCCTTCTCATCAATCAAAAACCAGCCCTTATCATCCTCTACCATTGCAATAAAATATCGCCCTGCTTTCTCAAACACATGATTCCTGCTATTAATGGCGACATCCTTATAAATAAAATCAACAACGAGCTCTCCCTCCGAATCAATGATTCCCCAGTCACCTTTTTCATTCTGTACGAAGCATAATCCATTTGGACTGATAACGGCATCCGCGTAGACTGCATCCGTAACAGGGGAAAATGTGTGTGTATATAAAGCATATTTTCCATCTGTCTCTGCCGTGATATAACCGGCGCTGCTTCCGGTCACCTGCCCGATTCCCGTTTTATCTACAGCATACATATATCCGTCAGTACCGATCAGGGCGTAAGTGCCATCCATCTTTACCACGGCATAATCTTCCGAGAACGGATATGCTTCTTCAAACGGCGGCAATTTGCTATTATTGATTGCGATGTATCCTCTTGCCCCGATATAGACATACTCATCTTCAACCTTAGCAGCAGCCGGCCAGGAATCAATGCCGGCCGAAATCTCAGCGTATCCTGTTTCGATTATCCTCATGGTATAAGCAATTTTCTCATAGGAGTCAATAAATTTCTCCTCGCCAAAGAGCTTCATCCCGTCTCCCATGATGCCTATTGCCTGCCTATAGCTCTCGCCTTTAAGATAATACTCTGCAAGCTCCAAATACTCATCTTCTGATGCCACATTCCGTTCCACCCTGTTCCTGATGTATGCATAATAACTTTCCATATCGCCTAATTCCTTATACATCTCCAGGATCTTCAACTCTATCTCCGGATTTTTCTCCGTCTGATAAGCCAATGCGCTTTGATAGGCAGCAACAGCCCTGATATAAAGCTCATCCTCCGCATATGCCTCTGCCCGCTCCAGGATCGCCTGCTGTTCTTCTGCATCCTTATCTCCCAGCAGACTTGCCATGGCAACAAACCAGCCAATGACAATAGCGGCAATCAACAGCAATTTTAAACTTGTAATCTTTCTCTTAACCATGTTTTTCCCTCATCTCGTTATGTAACTTACCAATAACCCCATATATAAGAACGGCACAAACGGTATCTTATCCGTTCTGGCCAGCTTCTTACGCAGCAGCATAATAATCGAATATACCGCACTGATAATGCTCCCATATAAAACAGGTCCCGCGATATAATGCCCTGTCAATACCAGTCCCATGACCAGCGCAAGCTTCACGTCACCTGCCCCCATGCTGCCACGGCTGAGTAAAAAGGAGAATCCGAAACATATCAGGCAAAATACAAGTCCCAGCAAAATATACGGCAATTCTCTCCGGAATACATCCATATCCGCCATTGCATACGTTCCGGTGATCACGAACCATACAGGCAATACGAGCAGCAATACTTTATTCGGCACAATATGTTCCCAGTAATCCGTAAAGCATAAAACCAGAAGCACTGCAAGCATCAAATAAGCCATCAGGAAGTCCTTCTCCAGGATGCTGACGCCGCCCATCTTCCACCATAAGGCAGCCAGCACAATCTCTGCCGCAGTCAGAGCTATGATTTCAGCCGGAGATCGAAGTGGTTTTCTTGCCTTATTTTCGTCTTTTTCAAAAGATGGCCTGCACCATACGATGCCGCCAATATAAAAAACCGGCAACATCACCATACATCCTGCAAGACTCAATATTCCTCCCATCCCTGTGCTCCTTTACATTATCTGATCATTGATATTGTCCGCCGTCCCCATCCAGCCATGCCGGAATCGCCACCCGCTGGACGACATGGACCGTCGGATTGGTAAATAATATTTTCAGGAATGTAATCTCCACATCATATTCCACAACAATATCTATCATCCTCAGCTCATCATCCGAAAACAGGCTGCTTTTGGAAAAATCAAGTCCTTCCATGCCGTCAACAACACCATACATCTTTAGGTAACCACTCGCATCCTGCGCTCCTGCAGGCAGAAAACTTTGATCAAGATAATTCTCGACAAGCGCAGCGGCACATGTACGAAGGATCATGCTCTTCAGCCATGCCTCGCCATTCTCTATGCCCAGATACACGATGCTTCTGAGAAGCGCCTGCGGATCACTTGCCATCTTCCTCCCCGTTTCCAACAGATCCCCTGCCTGCTCATATGCCGTCTGCCCATGCTCCGCCATATTATTAAGATTTTGCTCAAGCTCTGAGAGGTCTCCATCTTCAAGGGCATGATAATCCTCATTGATCGTACCCAGAGTGCCGATAAATGCCGTCACCTGATTGATCCCATCATCAACGAGCTGCGTCTCCCGATCAACATCCTCGTGCAGAGCCTGATCTCCGGCGCGGATTCCAAGCGCCTGATAAAAATATGTATAGGCTGACAACTCGCTTGCCGTCTGATATAAAGCATACTGTATCTTGTTATGCACCATAAATACATTCGTAAACGATATAAACCCAAGGATCACCATTATAAACGGTACAAGCGCCAGCACCGCCTCAACAGTCATCATACCGTGCTCTTTATTCAGTTTTATCCAATCCTTATTCTCCTGTGCCAATCTGCACGTTCTCCTTTATACAGATCTTCTTTAATATCCACGTATTACCGAATAAACAATAGTATCATCATCAATCGCCCTGACCCTTTCCTCAAGTCCGCTTCCCCCGGAAAACATCTGCAGGAAGCTATCCGGTATCATGATCATGTCAAGCTTTGTCGAACAGCTGCTCCTAACGGCTGTCTGCGTGTCTGACATTTTAAAATCCAATGCTGTCAGCTGCTCGCCGCTGCTCAACTGGCTCTGGTTGACATTCAGCGTGATCAGATCAGATGTTCTATCGAGCAATGTATCATCCGACCTTAAAAAAAACAGCATAATATGGAGATAATCCTCATAACTCAAAGCAGGTCCATCACCGATCCCCTTATCCGCAGACTGTCCCGGAAGCGGCTCTTTGTCCGAAGCA
>DLOQ01000112.1 GCA_002479655.1 Lachnospiraceae bacterium UBA7480 | reverse complement strand
TCTCTTATTCAGAGTGGTGGAGATACAAAGGATCTATGAAGCCACGGCAACCCCGACAGACAAAGGAAGGTGCCAACCTGAGCGAGCAATCGAACAATAAGAGGATCTTTATGTCTGATTGGTCCGCTTATGAAACGAAGCGGATTTTTTATTCCCGCAAGGGTTAATATTCCTGCTGCCTGCAGGGGCTGAATGAAAGAAAAATAAACAAGGAGGATAAAGCAATGGAAAAACGTTTATTTACATCTGAATCCGTTACAGAGGGGCATCCTGACAAGATCTGTGATAATATCTCAGATGCGGTACTGGATGCAATGATGGCGCAGGATCCGATGAGCCGCGTGGCCTGTGAAACTGCGATTACGACAGGTCTTGTGCTTGTCATGGGTGAAATCACCACAAAGGCACAGGTGGATATCCAGAAGATTGTGCGTGAGACGATTGCAGAGATCGGTTATGACGATTCTTCTAAGGGATTTGATGCCAATACCTGCGGTGTGATCGTTGCTTTGGATAAGCAGTCCGCGGATATTGCCATGGGTGTGGATAGGGCGCTGGAAGCCAAAGAAAATAAGATGTCTGATGCTGAGATCGAGGCGATCGGTGCAGGCGATCAGGGCATGATGTTTGGTTATGCGACGAATGAGACAGAGGAGTATATGCCGTATCCGATCTCTCTGGCACATAAGCTGACACGTCAGTTGACAAAAGTTCGTAAGGATGGAACACTTTCCTATCTTCGTGCTGACGGCAAGAGTCAGGTATCCGTAGAATATGATGAGAATGGCAAGCCTTCCAGATTGGAAGCAGTTGTTATCTCGACGCAGCATGCGGAGGATGTGACGCAGGAGCAGATTCATGAAGATATTAAAAAATATGTATTTGATCCGGTGCTTCCCGCCGAATTGATTGACGAGAATACAAAGTTCTTTANNCGCAGGAGCAGATCCATGCCGATATCAGGAAGTATGTGCTGGATCCGGTGCTTCCGAAAGAATTGCTGGATAGTGATACCAAGTATTTTATCAATCCGACCGGACGTTTTGTCATCGGCGGACCAAACGGCGATTCCGGACTGACGANNGATCATCGTAGATACTTATGGCGGATATGCGCGTCACGGCGGCGGCGCATTTTCCGGTAAGGACTGCACCAAGGTAGACAGAAGCGCGGCATATGCGGCAAGATATGTGGCGAAGAATATTGTGGCGGCCGATCTGGCGGAGAAATGTGAGATACAGCTTTCTTACGCGATCGGTGTAGCACAGCCGACTTCCATCATGGTGGATACCTTTGGAACAGGCAAGGTTTCAGAGGAAAAACTGGTAGAGATCATTCGTGAGAATTTTGATCTTAGACCTGCCGGCATCATCAAGATGCTTGACCTTAGAAGACCGATCTATAAGCAGACAGCGGCTTACGGACATTTCGGGCGCAATGATCTGGATCTGCCGTGGGAGAAGCTGGATAAGGCGGATGTGCTGAAGAAGTATTTGTAAGATAGTGAACTGACGGAGAAGATCCGTTGATTACGGAAAAGTGTTCCTGGAGACAGGAGCACTTTTTTGCGGATTTTACTTTTCATTCTTTTGCGAAAAGAGACTTTTGTCTTTTTCATTTCTGTGGTACATTATAAATATAGAGATAAAAAGTTATGAATGAAAAGCCGGAAAAGAAAAGAGAGACAATATGTCGTTTGTACACTTACACGTCCATACGGAATACAGCCTGTTGGACGGTTCCAATAAGATCAAAGAATATGTAAAGCGGGTAAAAGAGCTTGGCATGACGGCTGCTGCCATCACAGATCATGGCGTGATGTATGGCGCGGTTGATTTTTATGAGGCGGCGAAGGCGGAGGGGATCAAGCCGATCATCGGCTGCGAGGTCTATGTTGCGCCGGGTTCCCGGTTTGATAAGGAGCTGACGGGCGGTGAGGATCGTTATCACCACCTGATCCTGCTGGCGGAAAATAATCAGGGATATGCCAATCTGATGAAGATCGTATCCAGAGGATTTACGGAAGGGTATTATTATAAACCCCGTGTTGATAAGGAAGTCCTTGAGAAATATCATGAGGGGATCATCGCGCTTTCCGCCTGTCTGGCGGGGGAGGTGCCGCGTTACATAGAGAAAGGGATGCTGGAGGAGGCAAAGGAATGTATACTGGAGCATGAGCGCATTTTTGGGAAAGGCAATTATTATCTGGAATTGCAGGATCATGGGATTCCGATGCAGGTGACGGTGAATACCGAACTGCTGAAATTCAGCAAAGAATTGGGGATTCCGCTGGCTGCGACCAATGATGTGCATTATACTTATGCGGAGGATGTGGAGGCGCATGATGTCCTTCTCTGTATCCAGACCGGAAAGAAGGTAGCGGATGAAGACCGTATGCGTTATGAAGGCGGGCAGTATTATGTCAAAAGCGAAGATGAGATGCGGATTTTGTTTCCGTATGCTGTGGAGGCGATAGAGAATACCGCTGCAATAGCAGAACGCTGTAATGTGGAGATCGAATTTGGCAAGACGAAGCTGCCGCATTTTGATGTTCCCGAAGGGTATGATCCCTTCAGCTATCTGACGCATCTGTGCGAGATGGGATTGCGGGAACGTTATCCGGAGGAATGTGCGGCATCTGATGAAGCACAGGATGCGGATACCGGAAGCATACAAAATCTGCCGGAGACAGTGAAAACCGGGACGCAGGCGATTCCTGATGGTAATGGGATAGAGGAGCGGCATCAAAAAAATGTCTCAGATTCCTGGGAACAGTTAAACGAGCGTCTTATGTATGAATTAGATACAATCCGTACCATGGGATTTGTGGATTACTTCCTGATCGTGTGGGATTTTATCAATTTTGCCAGAAGCAATGGGATCATGGTGGGACCGGGCAGGGGAAGCGCGGCCGGAAGCCTTGTGGCATACTGTCTGAAGATCACGAATATTGACCCGATCAGATATCAGCTCCTGTTTGAGCGTTTTCTTAATCCTGAGCGCGTATCCATGCCGGATATTGATATTGATTTCTGTTTTGAACGCAGACAGGAGGTCATAGATTATGTAGGCAGGAAATACGGGGCGGAGAAGGTGGTGCAGATCGTTGCCTTTGGTACGCTGCAGGCGAGAAACGTCATCCGTGATGTCGCGAGGGTGATGGATATCCCTTACGCGCGGGCGGATGCCATTGCAAAGATGATTCCCAAAGAACTGGGGATCACGATCAATAAGGCATTGGAAATGAATCCGGAATTCAGGGAAGCCTATGAGGGGGACGAGGAGATTCACAGGTTGGTGGAAATGAGCAGGCGTCTGGAAGGTCTTCCGAGGCATACGACGATCCATGCGGCGGGAGTATTGATCGCGCCCAGCGATGTTGATGATTTTGTGCCGCTGAGCAGAGGAAGCGACGCTGCGATTACAACGCAGTATCCGGCGCCTACATTGGAGCATCTTGGCTTGTTAAAGATGGATTTTCTGGGACTGCGGACGCTGACGGTCATCCGTGATGCAGTGAAGAATGTGGAAGCTATGCGGGGCATCCGGCTGGATCTAGACCATGTGGATCTGGAAGATAAGGGTGTGTTGGATTCGCTGGGGACAGGCAGGACGGAAGGCATATTCCAGTTGGAAAGCGGCGGCATGAAAAATTTCATGAAGGAGCTGAAACCTCACAATTTAGAGGATATCATTGCCGGTGTGTCCCTGTACCGTCCGGGACCGATGGATTTTATTCCGAAGTATATCGACGGAAAAAATCATCCGGATCATATCAGCTATGCCTGCAAGGAACTGGAACCGATCCTACAGCCCACCTATGGCTGTATCGTATATCAGGAGCAGGTTATGCAGATCGTGCGCGAGCTTGGCGGCTATACGATGGGCAGAAGCGATAACGTGCGCCGCGCCATGAGCAAGAAAAAGCTTGCGGTCATGCAGAAGGAACGGGATATTTTTATCAATGGAAACGAACGTGAGATACAGGAAGAACGGGACAACGGTACGCCGGAGGAAAAGTTGCCGAAGCCGGTGCCGGGATGTGTGAAAAACGGCATTGACGCAAAGGTGGCGGACGGCATCTATGATACAATGATGGATTTTGCAAAATATGCTTTTAAT
>DLOQ01000042.1 GCA_002479655.1 Lachnospiraceae bacterium UBA7480 | reverse complement strand
ATTATACAGGAAGCTCCTTTGATAATTTTATGGAAACAGCATAACATTATATTGAATTTTTTTCAATACAATTTTTTAGATATCGTCCCACAGATTCCGGAAATATCAATATGGAGGATCTGCATTCCTGTGTTTTTTCCAATAAGTAATGATAGCAGTAATATCAATCATCAGCATCAGTGTCGTGGAAAATGCGCCGATATACAAAAACCAGATCATATACTGATAGCCGATCAGCCATGCCGCATCGGCAGACAGGGACATTGCCAGTATGCAGATACAAAGCAGGGTCAGCAGCGTTTTCCCCGGTCCCAGCGGAAATTTCCACCGAAACCCCTTTTTACTGAAATCTGGTTCCGTCTCATGATGTCTTTTATTTTTCAAGCCACGTTTCTTCATATATGTATTTTCTCTCCCGAATCTTTGATTTGTCTTTACTATATGTCTATATACCTTTTCTTAATACGCTTTATGTAATATGCGCCTTTTTTTCATTCCTTTCCTTTTTTCTTTCCATAAGAAGAAGCTGATATTTCTCCTCAAAATGGACATTGATGGATACTCCCATCAATAGAATATAAAATCCTACATAAAGCCACATCATGATCGCAATTATCGTCGTCAGGCTTCCATACATGCCAAAACCGTTCATTTTATCGATATAGATAGAAAAGCCCCAAGAAAATACTGACCACACCACGCTGGAAAAGAAAGCCCCCGGAAGCTGCAGCCTGACAGATGCCTTTTCATTGGGCAAAATCGTAAACGCGATCTGCAAAAATACCGTCATCACTGCCCAGACAAACAAAAACCGAAAATGCATCATAAACTGATAGACATAACTGTAGGTAGGAAGGATGCGGATCAGCGCTTCATTCAGGTAATTTCCAAACAGCATAAACACAAAAGAAAAAACAATGCAGACAATAAAGACGATCGTATAGAGAGATGCAACCAGCCGCTGAAAGAACATACCTCTGGATTCTTTAACATGCCGGATCGCATTGATCCCTGCCTTCAAAGCATAAAATCCTTTCCCCGCTACCCACAGCATCAAAACCGCCGAAACGGAAAGCAGCGTAATTGATTTATCATAGATCTCTTCTATAATGGATGTGCTGAATGCCTCTAAAGAACGAGGCAGAACAGAATCAATTACGGATAGAAACAACTCCTGCGATCCGTGGATAAAAGGCAGGATGCTGCAGACCAGAATCAGCATCGGGATCAAGGAAAGAAATGCAAAAAAAGCGGTGCTTGCCGCAAACAGGGACGCTTTACTTTCCCGCAACGCCTTACTGATCGCAAATATCACTTTGATCAACCAAACACTTATTTTTTTGACATTTTCTATCACGCCATGCCTCCATGTCAGAACAGTTCTACTGCGATAATTCCCGCCATTTTGCTTTGTGGGATCTCTAATCAATTAATTATCTCCATGGTAACATTTTCATAATAATATGTCAAAATGTATCGGTAATCTTTTCCCTCCTCTGCAAGGTATCTTGCCCCATACTGCGACATGCCAACGCCATGACCGAAGCCGCCGCCTTTTAATACAAAAGCGATCAGGCTTCCATCCTGTTTTACCGTCTCTATCTCAAAAAATCCGCTCGGGACAAGCGTCAGTCCTTCTGAAACACTCATATCCTGCTTTATCAGCATATATCCATCCGCCGTCAATACATTTCGGATATGATATTCTCCCTCTATTATAATGTGATAGGATCCGCTTGTGATATGCAGACGATCCGCTACCTCTCCCGCAAGCCGTTCCTGTATCTGGATATCCTGTACCGCGCTCATTCCGCTGATTGCCGCTTCCAGCTTTCCGCGATCCGTGATCTCCGTCCAGCCTTCCACATCACTCCCCTCCCCTTTGTAGATCCTGATATTATTTTTATTCTGTGCCAGCACCGTCAGAAGTCTGCTTTTAAGTGCCTCTATATCAAACTGTTTTGCCTGATAGCTCCAGCGGTACCACGGCGACTCCTGTTCCAATGTCCCATAATCCTGATACACCAGATAGGAATAATCACGTCCTTTGCTTCCCCGCCAGATATCCGCCGTCGTGGAATGTCCGCAGGAACATGCATAATAAAATGCCTCAATGGGTTCTCCCTGATAAGAAAGATATTGTCCTGCCGTCTCATCCACCGCCTGCCTGGCGGCTTCCGAAGTTCCCTGTGCATGATAGACCTGAAAAGCCGTGGTATCGTCTACATCCGCACCATATTGTTCCAGCCTTCCCTGCCTGATCTGCAGCATCGCATACGATCTTGCGCAGACTGCCTGCGCCTTCAATGCCTCCATCGGA
Source organism: Lachnospiraceae bacterium UBA7480 (assembly GCA_002479655.1). Taxonomy (GTDB): domain Bacteria; phylum Bacillota; class Clostridia; order Lachnospirales; family Lachnospiraceae; genus NK4A136. The sequence goes on along the minus strand of DLOQ01000042.1, from coordinate 1,378 downwards.
TAGCTTGAGGGCATTTCCGAGGGCAGGACATAATAAAGATATGTTTCCAGCGGAAGGGTATTGACCAGATAATATCCCCCGTTTCCCTGTCCTGTCTGCTGGCCGCCCGATGTCCCAGTTCCCGCCTGCGAGATTACCATGACTCCCTGATAGATTTCCCCCGCACCGCCGTCCATGCTTAACTCCCATTCCGCATCCGTATCCCAGCCGCCATCCCTCCAGATGCCGACGATCAAGCCGGCTTCCGTATCTTCCGCGCCGCCGGACTGTCCATTGCTTTGCGCATCATCAGCATGCTCGTTCCTTTCACTTTGCCTTGCAAACAGACTCGCAATATCCGCTTCATCAATGGATGTCCCGGCTTCCCCATAATATACCTCCTGTCCATTCTGAATATAATAATCTTCCTCAAAGGACAATTTAAAATCATGATGAACATACCCCTGTTCTCCGGTCAGCAGGACACGGATCGCCATAGACGCAGTTCCCGGCTCACGATCAGCCGCGCCTGCCTGATTGTCAGATGCCGTCCCCTGCGGATCACCGGCATTGCCATTTTTGTCGAAGCCTTCACTCTGAGCCCCCTGTTTATCTTCACCGTTTTCATTTTTGTGCGCCTCATCACCCATATCTTCTCCCATCGAAAATACAGACAATGTCCTGTCCAGACAACGCTCCACATATTGATTCATTCGTTTTTCTTCAACGGCGCCCTGAAGCTTAACAACAACGACCGCCATCACAATGATCAGTATCATAAATAATTTCCGTAATAATGAATCTCTCATTCGAAAGCTCCTTATTGATATATAATCTTTACATGCGCTTTCGCTTTAGAATGATTATGATCTTTAGAAAGATTTTGATCTTTAGAAAAATGAAAAATAAAAAAGGAAAAAGGAGAAACAATTCAAGTCGTTTCTCCCATCCCTTATCTTAAGTTCCTTATTTTATTGTCCTTTGCGTCCTAAACTTTCCTTGTAGCGCGAAAGCTTTCAAGTGGAGTAGATCATGCTGCTCTTATGTTTCTTCAAACTCTTTCGCGAAGTATGTAACCCCTAAAATGCGGTTCCTATTTTTTGACTCCTAGCAAAGCTAGGTGGGCAACCGCAGCCGGCACATCTGCCTTCCGCTGACTAAGGCGGCCTGACATCCGCGTGGCGATATAGGAATCCCGTTTAAAGTAATGTAGGCTCAAAAACAATAGGAACCTTCACTGCATTTCAGGTTAATACTATTATATCCGAAGACCGTCCAAAATACAATTGGTAAATCCTATATAATTAGACAAACATTTTTCGCAAAATGTCCAAAGGATCTACATCTCAAGCCCTTATTTCAAACTGCCATAGGAAACATCATCCACTGCCTCCAGCCA
>DLOQ01000030.1:25265-44011 GCA_002479655.1 Lachnospiraceae bacterium UBA7480 | reverse complement strand
ATGCCATCTGCGCCAAAATTCCGACATAGACTTGGAACCGTAAGGAACATTAAAATTCTCCCGAATCTTAATACCAAGCAGCAATGCGCTGCCCACTGCCATATCCATATAACCTGAAAAATCCGCATAAAGCTGGATCGCGTATAAGAACATAACAATCAGGATCGTAACTCCATAGTACCCTTCTCCCGTCTCATATACATGATCTACTACATATCCGATCCGATCAGCAATCACCAGTTTTTTCATCAGTCCAAACGCAATACGGTAACATCCTCTAAGCGCCATATCATAATCGAAACGATGCGTTGAAAGCAGTTGATCCCTCAGTTCCTTGTAATCCGCAAACGGGCCCTGCAAAACATGGGGGAAAAACGAAATATATAACGCGTATTTCAAAAGATTTTTCTCCGCCGGAACCGTCTGTCGATGGACTTCGATACAATACCCGATGCATTGCAGCGTATAAAAAGAAAGTCCGAGCGGCATGATCATACTGGCAAATGGCATACGCATCACAAATAACAACAGCACAAACAGGATCACTGATGCCGCAATAGTATACCGTTTCTGACCGTTCTTTTCGATCAGCAGACCAAACGCATAGGAAACCAAAACCACCGCTAACAGAAAAAGCGCGCTTTTCCAACCCGTCTGGTAATAAAAATATCCATTGGCAAGCAGAAGTATCATCCACTGGAACTTTCCGGGCATCAAATAATATATGACAAATGTAANNGGCAAATTCTATCGTTGTAAAGGTCATTTTATTCTCTTTCCCTTATAATGTACTGCGGCCTTTCTTTAATTTCGTCATAGATCTTTGCAATATAAACTCCGGTGATCCCGATAGAAAACAGAATACAGCCGGTAGCAATAACCATTAAAACAATCAGTGTAGGATATCCCTCCACGGCAATCCCCATATAATGATCCACGACAGCATCGATTGCCAGAATCAAACCAATCACAAAAAATAATAATCCCACAGCCACTGNNACCCCCCAGCCACTATCATATACAATGGCGTAACCGTAAAAGAAATCAGATTGTTGCAGGCATACTTGACAAGAGCAGCAGACGACCATTTTGTCTTTCCCACCGTACGTTCCTGCACTTCATATGTTACGCTGACAGTCTTAAATCCTGTCCAGAAAGAAAGCGCCCTGAAAAAGGTATTTCTCTCCTTCAAGCTGCACAATACATCCACAACCTTCCGGTCCATAAATTTATAATCCGAAGAATCATTCATATCCATCTTGATGAATCCACTGATCATCTTATAAAAAGTAGCCGCCATCAGCTTATGGAGAAAAGATTCCCTGCCACGGTCACTCTTTTTTCCCTCGATCACTTCATAGCCCTCCTCCCATAAGGAAGCCATCTCTAAAATCACTGATGGCGGATGCTGAAGATCTGCATCTAACACAACCACAGCATCTCCATGAGATTCCCTAAGCCCGGCAAAAACTGCCGCTTCTTTTCCGAAGTTACGGGAAAAAGAGACATAATGAACCTGTGGGTTCGTTTTATGGAGATTTTTCATCTTGGAAAGTGTGCCGTCTTTGGAACCGTCATCTACAAAGATATATTCTATATCCATTTTAAGGGACTGCAGGGTCTCCTGTACCGTATGATAAAAGATTTCTAAAGATTCCTCTTCATTATAACAGGGTACAATAATTGATAATAAACTCATACTTGACCTCCAGTTTCCCAATCGCATATAACAACCGTATCTCCAACGATACTGCCATTCCTCAATGCGCCGCATTCAGTCGGCATATCTACGGAGCTGCAGGATCTACAGGCGGTATCCCTCGATGCGATGCGCTCAGCCCGCGTATTTACGGATCTGTAGTCCTACCGTCAGAATCAGATTTACAATCACACCAATAACCAGAATACCATATATCAGGCGTCTTTTCCACTGTTTCCTGCACATACTGATCAGAATGACGATACAGTAGAGAAAAGCAAAATACATAAAAATCAGTGTCCTATGCCATGAAGCAAACATCGTGGGTGAAAGCATCAGCGCCATCCGCACCGCAAAACCGCACCCAAGCGCCCAGATCATGACCAGTTTTTTACGAAGATCGGGAATCACTCTCCATATCGTATAGACGGATGCCGCAATAAACAAAATCAGCCCCACCACTTCTGAAATCTGCACAAATGCCGTTTTAAAGTCCTCCATATAGATTGCCGGCGTTGTAAAATCATATCTTGTCTTATGACCGATGATAAAATCCTTTATAAAATAACAGCCTGTAAAGATAATATCCACAGCAAGCGGAAGGCAAGCTACCACTCTGTCAAAGCCACTTCTCTTAGCATCAGCTTCCCCTTCCCTGCCTGCTCCGCAAAACGCCAACAGCAATGCAAACAGGAAAAATATCACATCCGGTATCATCACAAAATGTTCAAACACAAAAACCGAACATAACCGCGCCTTTTCCAGAAAATTCAGATCAAAAAATTGCGGCATCCAGTTTTCCGCCTCCATGATCGTCCGCTCATCATTGCCGGGCGCAAGCATGGCAAACAGGATCCCTGCCAATCCAATCAGAACCGCTGTCAGTTCATACCATCTGCCTTTTTTATCCATAACGGCAAAAACAAATGCCATAGCAAAAGTCATAGCCAGCATTGCCGCTGATTGTTCACAGTTTGCGGTAAAAATCATGGCTGCAAGATAAAGCGTATATTTCCAAGCCGGAATCTTCTCTCCGCGGTATCTGCGGAAAGCGCCACTCAAGGCATATAACAGCGTCGCCAGCGGCCACATATAATTCAGCGAAGTACAAATCCATCCTGCAGACCCCATATGCATATAGGGGTAAGATGCAAATGCAAAAAACACAATGATATTTCCTTTGCTCTGTTTATCGTTTACAAGCAATACCGTCAGGCTGTGATATACCAGTATGCAGATCAAAGTATCCAGCACCTGCCATACGAAAAACGGCATCCTGATCAACGTAAATAAAATCGCTTCGGAAAGCACTCTGGAAGAATCCGTCAGATAACGGTCTATAAGAAGTTCAAAGAGCGAATCCCACTGACTTCTGACAATAACAAAGTACGCATCATCATTTGTAAATCCCACAAATGTCAGATGCAGCAGGAAGAAAAAGACAGCATTCACTACCATCATGATCCCGTACCAGTTTTTTTTCTGTTGGCATTCGCTTTCTGTTATCTTCACATCTTATCCTTTCTTTCATACATTTTATCGTTTATTCATTCTATCTTTTAATCATTTCTTCTTTTACTTATTTCATTTTTTACTTCTTCTTTAACATTATTTTATTTGTCCTTTTTACTTTTTGGGTTTCTTACCGACTTCCACTGCGCCATCTTTTTATTATAAAGATGCATCGGTTTTTTTACTACATCAAGAACCGCTTCGATCTGCTTGTCATCCTTCAACTTTTTCTGATAATCCCGGCCAATATATACCATATTACGGCGAATCGCTTTTTCTTTATCTTGCTCAAAGATCGATCGCAGGAAAGAAGCTGCATATTCCTCTTTCAAATATTCTGCCGCCTGACTATCTTCCCTTACAATCGGCGCTTTAATCATCTTTAGGTACAGATCCTGATTCTCATTAATTTCTTTTACACGTTCTACCACGCTCTTTAAATCAGAAAAATCGTGGCAGTTGACAAACGCCTCCGGGTTAAATTCCTCCGCGATCCGCGGACTTCCCCAATAAACCGGTATCGTATCCGCCGCAAATGCTTCAAAAATCTTTTCAGTTGTATAACCATTCATGGTAGAGTTTTCAAAGGCAATGGTAAAGCGGTAATTTTTTGCAAATTCCATCTTGTCCTTCACCGGTCCGCCCACATTGTTGCGGTATCTGCCGCCGCAATCCACTGCCTGATAACGGTTCATCTCCTCTAACATCTGATTGCGTTCTTTGGCTGCAAAGGGATTGGAAACCACAAAATTGCAGAATCCCTGTTTACCAAGATAATACTCATCCGGATGCTCATGCTTCCTTTTCGCCGCTTCCACAATCTTTTTATCGTACAATAGATATAAGGGAAGCCTTATATATCTGTCCTCAAAATCAATATAATGAAACCCCATCGCATAATCATACAGATTGAAATCAGGAATAATATTCTCACCGACATAAAATATCTTAACACAATTGTGATATTTAAAATGTTTATTTCCAAAACAGCTGCAAAAAACATAATCCGGATCTTCACTGATCTCTACATCATAATATTTTTTCAAAATATTATAAAAATAATTATCTGTCTTGATCAGATCGCTCCAAAAATCAATAAAATTAATCTTAATCTTCATGTACAATAACCGTTTCCTTTCCTTCCCGCGCCCAATAAAGGCTCCAACCGAGAAATAACATCCATATCCCGTTTTTATTAAAATACGGAAGAAACGCTTCCGCCATGGCATACAGCGTAAATCCCAGAATCAATACCAGCGCCGGCATATCTTTTTTCCGATACATCCTATAAAACAGATAAAAGAGAGCCACAAAATAAACCAGCAGAAATATGAATCCCTGATTATACAATGCATTTACAAATCCAACTTCCGTTGCTTCCATGAACCCCTGATATCCCCATAAAGGGATTGGATAAGCAAGATATGTTTTATGGATAAAAAACAACCGTCCGGTAGTCAGTTCATTCAGAATCTGCCAAAATCCCACACCGGTCAGGTCAATTTCTGCAGACGGCACAAAACAAACCATTGATATCATAATAAATAACACCTCCAGTGCCATTAGGCTGTTACCAAGAAAATAAAATTTTTTTTGCGCCTGAACTGTCTTAAGAAACCTCACAAGCCAAAATGCCATGATCACACAAACAGCCGCCGTCAACCCCATTTTAGAGCCCGCCATCCAAAATAAAATCATCGAAACGGATGCAACCACCGCCATCATCCAAAACTTCAACTGTTTTCCATAAGTGTATAAGCCCAGAACCAGCGTCCGAAACAGGAAAAAAGCAAATCCATTGGGATGATAAAAGCCAAAGCAGTATCTCGTCTCCTCCTCATGACGGAAATGCTGTGTCAGACTGACGGTATTATGAAGTCCCAGCACTGACAAAAACGCCGTATAGATCATAATTACCAGCGTTCCCCAGAAAAAAAACTTAATTACCGGCTCTGCCTTTTGTTCCCTTCCGGCAAGCAGGATCAGCAGGATACGCAGGATTAATGCAGAAGACTGCAGATAATAATACCCTAATCCCACTACTGCACAAATCAGATAAAGAAGCCAGTTTCTCTTCCATTCCGGATGCATACAGATAGAAATAGAAAAAAACAGCATCCCCATTATAATGATTACCGGTTCGTGATATCCGCCAAATGCATAGCCGGAAACAGAAACGATCAGCTCACACAATATTCCTGCCCAAAAAGTAATCTTACCAGTAGCATCCATTTTCCACACCCATCGAATCAGTTTTTAAATGTTCACTAGCCAAAGGATAACTCCACGACTCATTATAAAACGGCTTTAACAGTGAAAAATCATTCCACCTCGCACCTCTAATCCCAAATAACAGCTGCAGCGCGCCCCCGACATGAACCGCCTGTTTTCCCGCATCCCGAAGCTTTGCCGCCAGAGGCAGTCCATACGCTCCGCAGGCAACCAGCGCAACATCAAAATCTTCCTTCATCGTTTCTTCAAACATATACTCCAAGGCATCAAACCAGCGTGGAAACCGCTCGTCTTCCTGTCCATACAATGTCTGCACCGCCTTTACACAGCGCAGTTCAAATTCCGGCAGAATATCACTACCCTGGAACAGCCGCTCCCGCTTTTGATACTGTTCCAAAATACTTTCTTCAAAAGGATGGATACAGACTACTTTCTTTCCTTTAAGACATCTTGTCCAAGGCTCCTCCGGACAATACCACGGTTCGATCCCTTCCAGTCTGCCTAACAAAAGCTCCTGCCTTCCATAATGCTTCAGCATATAATCTTCCATCTGATTATACCACACGCCGATCATGTCCATACTCTTTAAAGAATCCTGCATCAATTGTACAAACCGGTCAAACTCGTCCATATCCCCGAAAAAACCGGAAAGACAGATCAACAAACTTCTTGCCTCTTCCTTTTTCTTCACGGATTTATTCTGCGGCTGACCACCGATCATCGCCTTTAATTCTGTCCCACCGATCCTGCCTGCCGCAAACGGTTTACCGGACAAAATCAATTCTTCCAGTTTTTTATTTGTGTCCGCTATAGACAAGATTCTTTTCCCATAATAAGAGTTCCTATGGATGTGCATCTTAAGATGCACATCCATATATCTGCGCACTTTCCAATATAACCGTTTATAACTCCATTCCAAATCCATATTATTAACCATGCCTTTCCACAACCTATATATTTGGGTCGCAGGCACAAATTTATGATTGCTGCCTCTTAAACCAATACCCAATTATCCCTTGCAAGAGCAATATCTACATCCGCTTTATATCTGGACGGCGCTATTACGATACTGTTTTCCTTTTCTCCAAGCAGCGCCCCCCAATAACTGAATGTGCTGTTGGCAATGACCATATGCTGACAGCTGCTGATCAACTGCATGTCAATATAACTTGCCTTCCCCTCGTTATGCACCGGTATATAATCTCCAAGAAAATCAAATTTCTCTGCAACATAATCCATATCATCGGAAAAAACATAGAAAACTGGATCCGCCACTCTTTCTTTGATATACTCCGCCGCCTTTTTGTAATATTCTAACCCTATGATATCAAAAACATTCCCAACGTAGTCACCCCGCCTGACATGAACAGCCACCGACTGACACTTCTCCATTTCTTCCTTCAGCGCATGATTCCTTCCCTCTAACGGCACACAGAACTTCAGTTCCTTACGTAACATCTCTTCACACTTTTGAAAATATGCATCAGAGCAGAATACGCCCTCGATATACCAGTCCTTCTGCGAATCTAAAGTAAGATAAACAGGATTAAAACGATATTGCATAGGGCCAAAATCATAGATATGTGCATCCTTCGTATCCCTGCCTCTGTTTTTCCATGCGGCATTTTTCCTTGCCAGATAACGCAGTGCCGCAAGCGGATAATACCTCGGGTAATATTCATGAACTCTTGCGACCTCTTCATAAGATGCCGTCCTTAACTTTATCCCGAATACCCTGTCAAGCTCATATCCCTGATGCTCTTTATAATTACGGTCAAACCACGTCAGATCCGCTTTTAGATCTTCTGATATATTTTCCTGCATATATCGGTAAAAACAATATTCAAAGATCTGATTACCAAGACCACCATGAAAACGTATGATATACAATGCCGTCCTCCTATTTTGCATATTATTTTCTATATCTTATCCGACATTTTTATGGTTTTCGTGAATCAAGCATGCTATCTCCTCCGCATTGCGTTCCTCCGAAAAACATTTCCTTGCCCGCTCAGCACCTGCCATTCCCATCTGCTCGATCTTCTCTGGATGCTGCATCAAGCATTTCATGGCATTCACAAGCTCCAGCATATCATTATACAGATATCCAGTCACCTGATCTTTGATGATCTCAGGAGTTCCACCGCTGTTCCTCCCGATCACCGGCATGCCATGCAGCATATATTCCACGGTCACCAGACCAAATCCCTCATATTCGGAAGCAATCAAACCGACATCCATTGTGTTCAAAAGATCATGTACATCCGCCCGATATCCTGTCATCTTTATCTGAGATAATCCTGCCTGCCGAATTTTTCTTTGCAGTCTTTCACGGTAAGCTTCTCTGCCATCACCCACCAGATAGACTTCATATTCAGTGTATCCCTCCCGATTTAGATATTCGCATGCTTCTATGATATCCTCTTGATGCTTCATTGGGAACAAATATCCGATACAACAAAACCGCAAGGGCCGACCTTCCTGATTTCTTTTATTTATGGAATATTCCCCGCTAACCCCGTTATAGATCCGCCTGATCTTTGCGTCAGGATATCTTTGTTGGAAATTTTCCTTCAAAGCATCAGATATCGCCACAAGACACTCTGCCTGTTCATACAGTTCACAGACCCTTTTCTTTTGAAAAAAGTATCTCATATGAAAATGTTCCCATGAAAATTCACGAATATGCCAGATATGCCTGCACTTCAGTTTTTCTGCCAACATGGCACCTGTTCCAATCACGCTTGAATTAGAATAGATCAAGTCCGGTTTTCGACCGAAGACCGTTTCATTGCAAAGCATTCGATATAGAGAATCCACTTCCTGTATCAGTCTTTTTCTGCGCCTGACCTTTTTGACCAGAAAGCGAATCGGAGTAGAATAAACTGCCTGCCATTGTGTCACCGGATGAAAAATGACCCGTATGCCCGCTTCCGACAACTGCTCCGCCATCCCGCCCTCTGATGGCACAACCACTACCGGTTCCTCCCCGTATTTCGTCTTTAACAGTACAGCAAGATGAAACAGCGACTTATTAGCACCATACATGTTATCATAATGTGTAATAAATAATATCTTCATATCCATCCTCATACATCTGACATCTTACCCATGCAGACTATCAGCATCAAAATCTCTGTACTGCTTGCTCAGCACTTCCCCTTTATCCCGCAAAAGTGCTATACCGTCCTTGATTTCATAGATCATATCACAGTTTCTGATCGTCGTCAAACGGTGTGCCACAATGATCATGGTCTTTGTGCCATGAAGGGAATCTATTGATTCCATAACAGCTGTTTCTGTTTCCGTATCTAAAGCGCTGGTCGCTTCATCCAGAACAAGGATCTCCGGATTCTCATAAAGCGCCCTTGCAATCGCGATCCTCTGACGCTGTCCGCCAGAAAGTCTGACACCGCGCTCACCCACCATTGTATCCAATCCCTCCGGCAGTTCACGCACAAATGCTGCCAGCTGCGCTTCTTCCAAAGCATGCCATATCTTATCCTCATCGATCTGCTCCTCATAAACTCCAAATGCCACATTATTGCGGACCGTGTCGTCGGTCAGATAGACTGCCTGCGGCACATATCCAATGATCCTTGACCATCCCGGAAGATTCTCATAAACATCCACACCATCCAACAGGATCTTTCCTTTCTGCGGAGCCAGCAGACCTAAGATCACATCAGCCAGAGTCGTCTTTCCTGCGCCGGAAGGTCCGATCAAAGCAATAGACTGACCTTTATGGATCGTCAATTCCAGTTCTTTCAGCACTTCCTCTTTCCCGGCGGGATATTTCCATGTGATCTTGTCGATCCTCAACTCCCGATCAAACACTAACGGTTCTACCTTATCCGGATCAACATTTCGCAGCTGATAAGACGCCTCATCTTCAATACTCTTCAACATTTCATACATCGAATCCAGTCTGGGACGGTTGTACATGATCGCATTAAGGTTTGTCGTAAGGCGGCTGACCGCAGGAAATAAACGAAAGGAAGCGGTAGCAATGATAGCAAGATTGGTTACAAAACTGGTAATATCATCGATCATATGAAGTCGCACGATCACCACCCCGATCAATCCGCCTATACACACTACCTCATATACATTGGTGGGAATAACATTTAAAAAATTATTACGCTTTGCCGCTCTTGCATTTAAGGAGCAGGATCGATCAAAGCTGTCTTCAAAATATTTCTGGCGGTTCATCACCATGATCTCTTTGATCCCGGTAAATGCCTGTGTCAGATATTGCAGCATCTTTGCCTCACAGTCCTGCCCGATCCGACCAAACATCTTTACCAGTTTTTTCAATCCGAAAAACAAGATCAGCATACAGGAACCCAGGATCCCCACCAAAGAAAACGCCAGGATCGGATCCAGCATCACAATATAAGCACTGATCGCCGCAATGGTATATACCTCCGCCAGTACGCGGAACAAATAAAAGAATACTGCAAACACACCGACCACGTCCTGATTGATCGTCCTAATCAGCACGGAAGAATTTACACCAAGGTGAAACAGGTAAGAACTGTGTAAAAACGTATTTGCTGTTTTAATGGACAAATCGCGCTGCACGCTGGTCGAATACCATGCCTGCACATATGATGACATCATCAGATAAGCATTTTTTAAAATATATACAATAATGATCAGGATCCCCATCACTGTCATCATCTGAATCGGGGTATCCATACGAAACCATCTGGAAAAAAAGGCGACATACCATTCTTTCTTCGCTTCCTCCGGAGTCATGATGGTCTGGATAAATGGCAATAGAGAAGAAACACCCAGCAGCTCCCATACAGACCCGATCAATGCGACCACTGTTACAAAAATATACTGCCGCTTCTGTTTGCTGTTCATGATATAATTTAATTTTTTTAAGATATCTCCCATTGCTTTCATATGATTATTTATCCCTCCTGTAAGGCATTCAGCTGCTCCGGTTCGTCAAAGATCCTTTTTCCCTTTCCGCCTCTTCCCCCACTCATAAAGCATCAGAACTCCCGCCATATAAAATAATGCCATATTATAAATCATATATCTGGTCTGGCAGAAAATAAGCGCTGCCGTCACACCGACATTAACTCCGATACAGATAAAAACAGTCATTCCAAACAAACCGGCACGCCTTGTTTCTTGTTTCAGAAGACAGGCCACCATCAGTCCGGAATAGATAAGATAAGCGCAAAGCGCATACCAGTCTAGCAATGAGTTTCTCTTTGCCACTGAATTGATCAGTCCGTTTCCCACAGAAGAAAGATATACCTTGATATACGTCCCGATATTGTCTGCCAGCAGCGAACTTACGATGACACCGCTCATCCGGTCTGCTTCCTGCTCTGCCTCCAAGCCTTCAGCAAACCCCTGCTCCATAGCGTATTCGATAAACATAGGACCCGTTGTGTCGATCGTGATCTTGTCATAATGCGCGCCATAGTGCGCTTCCAGATTGCGCCATCCTGACTTGGCGAAGCGGTAATTGCATTCCTTTTCTTCCAGAATCTCCATCACCTGCCGAAAAAGCTCCCGTACCACGGGTTCTTCAATCAATGCCGCATCCTCTTTATCCGCTATATATAACGAAGTGGTAAGCACAAGGTTCATATCTCTTGTATTCTGCGTAAATTCGCCCCGCATCACATAATTGTATGATCTTGTCCCGCCCAATGCAAGCAGGATACTGCATAGAATCATCCCCACAACGGCAGCCATCCGCCTAAAATATCCCTTTTGTCCGATCCAGCCAAGCAGCAAAACTGCAAACAATACAATATAGCCCACCGCCATCTGTTTTCTGACATCCATCATGACAGCTGCCAGTATAAGCGCATAAAGCACATAACGCATATGCTTCTCCCACAACGCTTTTAACAGGAACGTAATAAAGATCAGCCATAGAGATAGCGTGAGCCCTTCTGTCAGTATGCTGTTCGGATAAATGGATGCCCTTCCTGCAGCAAACTGGCAAAGCAGCGCAACCGCAAAATGCATGGCTATCATCACATAAGTCATCCATTCTTTCCATGCATATTTCTGTCTCAGATACATCGTCAAATACCATACAGCAAACGCCATCAATAGATTCTGCACAAACACCACCGCATACAGGTACCGCGACTCCCCAAAAACCGACCGGAATATCATCAGGAACAACGGATATACCGGTTCTCTTGCCGATATCATATGGATATATCCATTAGAATCAGCCCCAAGCTGCGGTCCATAAATGAAACACATTGTCACATAAAAGATAAGGCATACCACAAGAGGAAGCCCTGTTTCCGGCAATCCGTCCTGTTTATGCTCCATACGGCTGCTTTTATTTTCTTTCTCAATGATTGTTTGTTTCATTTACTCCATCTCTTTGATTCTATTGGCTGATCTCTTCGATCCTCCGTTCCATTCTTTACAGCTTTGACAAAACAGCTTCTTCAACGCTTATGATTCTTTCTCACTGATGCCTGCAGCGACAAGAATCTCCCGCTTCTTCTGATTAATCGCCAGTAGATGCATTTCAAATTCCCGCCGTTTCTTCGTCACCATATCTGATAAGATCATCCCCGCAAAGAACGCCTGCAATGCGGCAAGTTCAATAAATCCGCTGACTACCAGCGTCGGCATATTCTCCACCAAACCGCTGTTTAAAAACCGTGCAAATACCCAAAGAAACATCACCGCCGCAATAATAGTCATTACAGATGCCAATACCGAAAAAAAAGACAGCGGCTTATAATCTTTATATAACTTGATAATTGTGGAAAGCACTTTAAAGCCGTCAGAATAGGTATTTAATTTCGACTCGCTGCCTTCCGGACGGTCGCGGTATTCCACCACTACGTTTTCAATCGCCATCTGATTAAAGACTGCATGGATCGTCATCTCCGTTTCAATTTCAAACCCTCTGCTAAGTACCGGATAACTCTTGACAAATTCATAGGACAAAGCCCGGTATCCGGTCATAATATCCTTGATCTCACAGCCAAACAGCCGGTTAATAGCGCTCCTTACCACAGAATTGCCCATGTTATGGAACGGCCGCTTGTTTTCCGTAAAATAAGTTGAAGAAAGCCGGTCGCCTACCACCATATCAATATTCTTCTCCAGCACAAGCGACGCCATCTCCGAGGCATACTCCATCGGATAGGTATCATCCCCATCCACCATAATATAGCACTGTGCATCAATCTCGCGAAACATCCTTCTCAGCACATTTCCCTTACCCTGCCGATACTCATCACGTACCACAGCTCCTGCTTTCCTAGCCAATTCAGCCGTAGCGTCCGTAGAATTATTGTCATACACATAGACGACTGCCTCTGGCAATGCCTCTTTCGCATCCTTAACAACCTTCTCTATGGTCTTTTCTTCATTATAGCACGGGATCAAAACCGCTATTTTATCCATTCAAACTTTCCTCCATATCAGAACAGTTTTACTGCGATAACCTGTCTTTTTTTCTATCACGTTATTAAGGATTTTTTCCAACAAACCGTAAAAATTCACCATAATCTCTGATATAATCGTCTTCATCATAATATTTTGATGCAAAGACCATCAGTACCGCGCCTTCCGAAAATTCCGACATCTCCCGCCATATATTATTGGATACATAAAGCCCCTCATAGGGATTATCGAGCAGTACCGTCTTCTTCTCTGTTCCATCATCTAAAAGGATCTTTACCGAACCGTGTACGCATACCAAAAGCTGTTCCAAAGATTTGTGGGCATGCATCCCGCGGACGATTCCGGTTTTCGTGTCAAACATATAATATACACGTTTGATTTCAAACGGTACATCCGTCTTCTCTTCCAATGCCACCAGATGACCTCTCGAATCGCCATGCTGCTGCAGCGGATACTTTTTGATCTCCATATCTAAGCTCCTGCCTTTCCTTCTACATCATCGTATCCCTGTAAAATTTCAGACAACCCACGCCACGAGCATCAGCCGTCCTGTTTTAACAAAGAACGCATCAATTCAATATCCTTATAAATACTTGGGTGAATCCTGCCGGTGGATACCCCGCCCATCCGATGATGGATGCTCACCATACCGCTCCATCCGAACTTCACCTTTTTCTGCAGCAACATCACATAATAAGGATAATCCTCCACCAAATGATACCGCTCGTCAAAATATCCATAGGTTTCAAATAATTCTTTCTGATAAAATGTACAGCATCCGCTGAGCACATTTTTCTTCCTGATCATATAATCCAAGAGTATACCGGGGGCATACTTCAACAACATTCCAGTCAGCATGGAAGGACGGATTTTCTTTTTCTCAGGCATAACATCCATCCTTCTGGTCGTCAGCAGAAGTGTCTTCTTTTGTTCAAATGTCCTGACGATCTTTTCTATGGTATCTTCTTTCGCGAAGATATCTCCGGAAGAACAGCTGATCAGATACCTTCCCTCCGCCATTTTCAGCACTCTGTTTAAATGTTTGACCGTTCCGACATTCTTTTCATTCAGATTGATCCTGACCTGTCCGTATTTTTTTCTAAGCTCTGCGGCATACCGCTCCAAAATACTGACATCATAATTCTGGGACCCATCGTCGCTGAGTATCACCTCCGCATCCGTATAAGTCTGCTTCATCACTGACTCTATCGTCGCCGGAAGCTCCCCCGCATTATTATAGACCAATATATATATGGTTACCGTCGGTTTTTTACTCTCCATGGGATCATGCCTTTCCATACCGCTGCCACTGCTCAGGGATTGCTTTCTGAAGCTTCTTCCCCATTCCGCTTTTCCTCCTCATCTATATCCGTCCCCTCTATCTGCAGCGCCTGTGTAGCAGCCTCCTGCCATACCTTTGTATCCGTCTTATCATATGTCAGTTTTCTGATATGATACTGCACATCCTCAATAATCTTGCGATTTGCACTCAATACATCTGCAAGCATACCGATAACAAACGTCATAAATCCCATGATCATCAACGTACATGCTAAAATCAATGACTGAATATGTCCTGCATTCCTGCCGTTAAGATAGTAAGTCAGGAATCGGAGTCCAAGAGCAAAACCTGCCAGAAACGGGATCGCACCCACCGCCGTCAGGCATGCCAGCGGGCGGTACATCAATAATGCCCTTAAGATCGTCAACATGGATTTTTTTATATAAGAACCGATGCTGTTAAATAACCTTGACTTCCTCAGCTCCGGATTGGTCCTGACCGGCACAGAGGTGATCGCCATCTTGTTCCTTCCCGCCTGCACGATCGTCTCCAAGGTATAGGTATATTCATTAATCACATTAAAATGCATGGCTGCCTCTCTGGAAAACGCACGGAATCCTGAAGGCGCATCCGGGATTTGAGTTTTTGATGCCTTTCTCACTACCCAGCTTCCAAAGTGCTGAAGCTTTTTCTTGATCCATGAAAAATGCTCCGTCTGGTCAATCGGTCTCTCTCCGACAACGATATCCGCTTCTCCCTTCAGGATCGGCGTAATCAGCTTCTCAATATCTTCCCCGCAATATTGATTATCCGCATCCGTGTTCACGATGATGTCCGCTCCATAAGAAAGACATGCTTCTATCCCTGCCATAAAACCCTTTGCAAGACCCTTATTTCTGGTAAAGCTGACAACATGATGAACCCCCCAGTTCAAAGCGACCTCCACAGTCTTGTCCTGACTGCCGTCATTAATGATCAGATATTCGATCTCATCGATCCCTTCGATCTTTTTGGGAAGATCATTTAATGCTATTTCCAAAGTATCCGCCTCGTTATAACAGGGGATCTGTATGATCAGTTTCATATATTATACTCCTTTGTTTTATTGATTATAGATCAACAGCGATAACGGGGTTTTAAGCGTTACCGCCTCCTTCGCATACGGCAGCCCGCTTTCCACAAAATTATCATATAAAGATGTTTTCATAACTCCCCAGTATAAAAATGTCCATTTCTCATCCTCCGGTTTAAACCGTCCCAGATTATACTGCACCACATAAATATCTTCATACCTTGCCCGGCATTCCATCAGCTGCACTGACATCCGGTCATAATTCAGATACAGGACATCAGCGCCTGTCAGTGCCTTCAGGGCAAGCGCAAAGATACGTGGACTGTGATACCCCTGATCATAGATCAGGATCACATCTTTCTGGATCATCGGATCATCTTCCGGATCCACTCTTTGATCCCCTATCAAAGCTGCAATTTCCTCCAATTGCTCATAACTAATATAAGTCAGATCCTGCGCATTATATAGCAGACTGCTCTGCGATTTGACCAATGTGATCATGCACAGGCAGACCGGCACTGCTATCTGCCACGGTATGCGGTTTAAAAAATATCCTCCCATGATCAGAATTAGAACTACAAACGGCGAAAGGTATCTTGCGTAATAATAATAATAATAAATCAAGACCCACAAAACACCGCAATAGAAAACCATCACATAGAAGCAGCTCAACACAAACGTCATCACATTACGATCACGCAGCGCGTTGCCGGCTTTCAGCCATATCCCAAGCACCATTGCCGGCACCATTACATAACCTGTCATGACCAGATACCCCATAACGCTCAGCTTCATAGGCCACATATCCATACGGTATGCCTTGACCCCCTTATAAACAAAAAAGAAGATCAATAACAGCGTCACTACACGAAGCACCCAGCCTACGGTCTTTTTGGCCGAAAAACTCCCTCTAATCCTACTCCACCATGGGAACAACATCCTTCGTACTTCTTTTTGCCATAAAATCAAAGCCACCTCAAAAACAACTGCAGATGCGATCCAGATCACCGCTTCAATATTACCCTCGTTTAGAAGATTCCTTGACTTACTGAACAACTGCTGAAAATTTTTCATCGTATAATGCAACGCCGTACTTTGCATCATGGAATACCCTGTAGCATAACCAACCATCAGAAGCATCAGTGCCGACAGAAATCCTCGCTTTTTACTCTGCAGATAATTAGTCAGATAAAGCACAACAAACAGCGGGATCAACACTGTAAATATCACATGATAGTAACATGCCGCCAGCAGCGGGATCACCGACCAGAAATATACCTTCTTTTTAGAATTTTCGGTCATCAACTCAAAAAACGCGCAGATCATCAAGGTAAATCCCATCTCTGTCAATGTCTGTTGGGCGCTCCATACAATAACCGGACACACTGCCATAAAGGATGCCATGAGCCAGTTCACCCATTGCTTAAATCCCAGATTGTCCCCAATCAGCCATACATTGGCAAGCACCAGAAGATATAATACCGTCAAAATGCCAGGCATATTGCTTAAACCAAACATCTTTCCCCACAATCCCAGAAGTGCAGGAAACGTGGCAATGCCATGCAGGATGCCATTTACTTCATTGGCATTCTCAAAACCATCCTCCTTAAGCAGGTAATACCCATCCATATCTTCGAGTATCCGCAGATATTCGCTTTTCTCCCAGTTATTTTCCACATAATAATATTCCGGGAAATCTATGATATTATCATTATACCCACCCATATACATCATTGCGCGGATCTGGTATAATCCCTGATCCTGTCCGGTTCCGTAAAAACCGGCTTTCTCATGTACTAAAAATGCACTAAGAGCTAATATTATTGCAAGCGGAAGATATTTCTTCCAGGAAAGAGTAAAACGCAGACCTTCCTCCCGATACAATTTCAGCCGCCGCAATATTTTATTGTTACGACAAATAGTGCTTTGAAAAAAGCACAAAACGCCAATCACTGTCACCTCGATCAATAACGTGCCCAGAGTCCCCCGCAGCAAATCAAAATGATTGATCCATATCATCAATCCGCTGATAACAATATAAAGGCAGTAATAAAACCCTTGGGAAACGATAAGAATCCGCCCGACCTCTGCTCTCCTGTATATCAATGCTGTCATAAGAAATGATGTTATCATTCCTAAAATCCATAAACAAATTAACATTTTTCCACCGCTTCCTCATATATTCTGATAATTCCATTTAACATTTCTTCATACGTAAATGTTTTTTCGGGAATATTTAAAAACGCATCCTCTCTATCCTCTATTACTGCAATCAGTTTATCGGCAAGATCCATTACGTCCCTGTTTTTAAAGGAACGGCAGGTCCCGTAAGCCACCTCCGGCAGCGATCCCCCGTCACTGTAGATCAGCCTTGTTCCAATCTGACATGCCTCTAAAGCGCTAAATCCAAATCCTTCCGTTAAAGACGGCACCACCACCGTATCCGCCTGACGAATACATGCCTCCAGATCCTTTCTTTCCACCGAATTTCGTACCCTGACAATATCCTCCAGACGGTTTTGTTTGATCTTTTTGAGAAACGCCTCACGCAGATCCTCCGGCTCCTTACCCAATAAAAAGCAAAAATATATTCCCTGTGCTGAAAGCGCCTTTATGCGCTTATTTACTTCTGTAATTGCCTGTTCATAGATATGGATTCCCTTTGTTTTTCCCGGTCTTCCATAGTATAAAAACACCTTGGCGTCCTCCGGCAGTCCGAAATATCCACGCAGTGAAAAATCAGAAGTATTCTCTGTCTTTCCAAGCTCATTGGCAAGATATACCCTTGTCACATTTTTCTTTCCCATATAACGCTCAACATCCCTCTTAGTAGCATCAGAAATCGCATGGTATCGGTCAAATCGTCTCCGGCAGGTGTATTGTTCCACCAGAAAAAACACCGTCGCTCTGATAACATTATCCGCCCAGTACCATTTCCATCCTCTTGCCTCATAGATCGTCAGTACAGACGGTTTGTGATATTTTCGCGCAAGTCTGCTGACGACCGGAGATGTCGTAAAGATCGAGGTATGCACAATGTCGCACCACGAAATATGCGGTTCAATATCACTTTCTTTGGGAAACGGATGACCAAACATCGATCTCCATGGACAATACCAGATCTCCATGCCGTCGATCTTCCTGTAACCCAGATATTCTTCTCCGACATTCCTTGCCACCACATGAACTTCATGTCCCAGCTTCACAAGTCCTGTTGCCAGATCATAAAACATTTTTTCGGCTCCGCCCACATAAGGATAAAAATGAGGCAGAATAATCGCGATCTTCATTAGCAGCTTTACTCCGTTACCTTTTCTATCTTTCCATTTTCTACCCTGTATAAAATATCACAGTTCTCTATCGTCTTCAGCCGATGCGCAATGATTACCATCGTCTTCCTCCCCTTCAGGGAGTTGATTGCTTCCATAATTGCCGCCTCTGTTTCATTATCAAGCGCGCTTGTCGCTTCGTCAAAAACCAGAAGTTCAGGATCATGATAAAGCGCCCTTGCAATTCCGATCCTCTGCCTCTGT
>DLOQ01000030.1:0-25255 GCA_002479655.1 Lachnospiraceae bacterium UBA7480 | reverse complement strand
GAACGGATATAATCTGCCATCTGCGCCTCCTGTAAGACTTCCCAGATCCGGTCTTCCCTGATCTCATCCTCCTCCACGCCAAATGCCACATTGGCACGGATCGTATTATCCAGCATATAAATATTTTGGGCAATATAACCGATATTATGAAGCCACGCAGCATATCTTTCCCGGATATCAACCCCATCACATAATATCTTACCTTCTTCCGGCACCAGAAGACCAAGAAGCACATCTATGATCGTCGTCTTGCCTGCACCGGAGCTGCCGATCACACCCACAGAAGAACCGGCAGGGATCTCCATATCCGCATGATCAAAAATCTTTCGCTCCGTATTCGGATACGCATAGGTAATACCGTTTAAACAGATCTTATCATTAAAAGACATCGTTTCCTCAGATTCCTGCAGCTCTGCTGCCTTTAACGACGCAATATTTAGATGATCGCAGACAAAATTCAAAGACGGTTCATAATAGGCGATGGTAGACAGATGTGTGGAGATCCTGTTGATGCTGGGCATCAGCCTGACTGCCGCAACCGCAAATGCCCCAAGCAACGGCAGCATCTTGGCCATATCTGCTCCATTGATAAAGCTGATCAGCATATATCCCAACAGTCCGACAATACAGACTGTCTCAATGATCAGACGCGGAGCATTATTCAATACCGTATATCTTCTGGTCACGCCTGACAGCTTTCGGTACGCATCCGCAAAATTTTTCAGAAAATAATTTTCCTTTGCCGCGACCTTCACATCCTTGATACCGAAGATCCCCTGCTGCATCCATTTCATCGTAAGCACCTGCTGCTTCAGCCTTCCCTGTCCCAGATTGCCCAGCATCGGTTTTAGCAAAAAGATGATCACTGCTACCATTACCCCAAGCAGGGCGGCAATACTGAGCATCATTCCCAGATCCACGAACACCAGCAAAAATATGCACAGGCAGACGGATACCGCAATCTCCGTCAACAGCTTCATCACCTCCTGCAGCAGTTCAAATACATGGGGAATGTCTTTATTGATCGTCTGAAATAATGCATTGACGTCTGCATTCAGATAATATTCATACGGCCGGTTTAAATACTCGTTCAGCAGACGGATCGACGATTCCGCCTCTGTTTTCGTTACAAAACGCGCCTGAATGTAATAAAGAAATAAAAGATACACATTTTTAATCAAGAAGATTGACATCGTTACAGCCAGCAGCAATTTCACAAATGAAGATGAATCATGTATCGTCAGATGCAGCCAGCCGCAGGCCATGACCACATATCTATTTTCCAGAATAGCCTCCGGATCGACAACAGCCGAAACCAACGGCACGATAAACGATACCCCCAGCGTTTCCAGTAAAGCGCTGATAAAGATCAGAACTACAAGAACCGCCACGCTCCGCTTCTGTTTTTGATTCAGTAATTGTTTCAGTCTCTTATAAACATTCATTCTGCTGTAAAATCATTCCTCCGGTTTAATATTGATTTCCGAATATTCCTCTGTTCCAAGCCTTTTATCCTTTACTTCAATATGCCCTGCAGCGCCATATCATTTTTCCTGATATATTCCTTCATAAATGCATTGGCATTCATCGAAAGCTCCATCGCTTTTTCATCGTCCTGAAGCAGCGTCAGGACCGCTTTGGCATACGCCTCGTCATCATCCGCAACATAAGCAAACGGCTGATCGGCAGACAATCCGCGCACTCCCACGGAATGGGATACCAGCGGCTTTGCTTTGCTGACCGCCTCTATCGTCTTGATATTCAGACCTGTGCCGACATGCACCGGATTAATGACCAGTCTCGCATCTTTGTATGCCAGATCGATATCATCAATGATCCCTAATTTCTCGTATTCACTGCTATCCGGGATATGCCTGCAGATCGTGCCTGCCAGCTTTACATGATACGGTACGCCGCTTTGTTTCAGGATCGGCAGGATCTTATCAAGGAAATGCTTCACGCCTTCCCGATTTACCACATAGTAGCTGCCCAAAAACAGGATAGTATCCGTATCCGCCACATAGGGCTCGCTGACCGGCATATTTTCCCCGATCGTGCAGACCTTGACTTGTTCCGGCAGGATACTCCTGAAAAATTTTTCTTCTTCCTCCTGAATCGCCACGACCCAGTCCGCACGAGCAAGTCCCCTTGCCTCCTCTTTCTTTGTAACAGCAAATTCATAATTACGATACCCCACGGCCTCATACATCTGACGCTTAAAGGTAAATGCATTTACCGTATCAATGACCTTTGTCACATCTTCCGGCACATAACAGAGCGCCTTGGATGTATAAACATATTCTGCCCAGACTACGTCATAATGACGCTCTTTCAACAGATTTTTCATAAAATTGCCTATTTCCGGGCTGATCTTTTCATCCACGCTGAAATATTTAAACAGTCCAGGTATATGAAGAAGCTCCAGCGCCTTACGTACCTTACGTTTCAGGAAAACGGGAAACGTCCGCTTCTTGTTGTCAAACGTAATAAAATGATCTTTTCCGATAAATTCTTCGGTCAACGCAGGATCTTCCTCCGGGTAGGTCGCCAGAAAAAGGAAATCCACCTCGCATCCATGGGCGCGCATCATATTCACCAGATTATATACTCTTTTCCGATTGCCACGTTCCAAAGGCAGGATAATGGTATCGGAGATCATCAAAATCTTCTTCAAAATAGCTTTCCTCACATATCATCGTCGGGCACGCTTGCGCAATCACCTGACTTTTTATCAAAGATTACCTGTCAGGCAGCTGCGGTACCACTGCTCTAACATCAGAACCGTCCAGACCAGCCGGGGGGTTGCTCCCTTTGTCTCAAACTGCTTCCATAAGCGATTTACCTCGATAGGATCTAAGATCCCGTCTTCCGCCGCCTTACTGTGAAGCAGAAGTTCCTTCGCCCATTCTGCAGTATCGCCTTCCCTTAACCAACGTTCCAACGGCACGGAGAATCCCTTTTTAGGGCGATCCAGCAGATGTTTCGGCACATAACGGTATAATACCTCTCTTAACACACGCTTTGTCGTCGTTCCGTCATATTTATATTCCATCGGAAGACTCCAGGCATATTCTATGACATCACGATCCAGCATCGGAATCCTGTTTTCCAGCGATACCGCCATGCCCGCGCGGTCAACCTTCACCAGAATGTCATCCGGATGATAATGGAGCATGTCATCCAGCATCAAAGAAGCACATTCGTTCTTTAATAATTGGCTTCCATTATCCCTCAGCGGTATACTACGCCACGCCAGCCTGTCCATCGTCCGGTTCATATGCCCCAGCGCTTCCTTCATAACCACAGCATTTTCCGCCTGCAGACACATCGTACCGCGATACATCTTTTGATTGCCGCCAGCCAAAGCATTTCCCAACTTCCCCGCAATATTTCTAAGCCCCCAGGGTATCTTTCCGGTTTTCTTCCATACCCTCAACAGCTTTACATACGTCTGATAACCGCAGAACAGTTCATCTCCGGCATCCCCGCTTAAAACGACCGTAACTTTTTCTTTTGCCAGCCTGCTGACCAGATAAGTCGGGATCTGCGAAGAATCCGCAAAGGGTTCCCCATACATGGAAGGGATCTTCGGAATCACTTCCTTCAGTTCTTTTTCCCCGACATAAACCTCCGTATGATCCGTCCCAAGATGCTTTGCGATCTCCTTTGCCGCGTCTGCCTCATTATATTTTTTCTCTTCAAATCCGATGGTAAATGTCTTTACCTTTTTGCTACTAATCCGGCTCATCAGCGCTACGATCGTCGCGCTGTCTATCCCTGCTGACAGATACGCGCCAAGCGGCACATCGGAAATCATCTGTCCCCTGACAGCATCTCCCAATATCCGGTCCAGTTCCTCTACCGCTTCTTCAAAGCTGCCGGAAAAAGGGGCTTCTTCCCCTCGTTTGGCCGCCTCCTCCATAGACCAGTAGGCTTGGATCGTCTCCGATCCCTCTCCCGCAAATGGATAGGATAAGGTCATCACGGTACCCGGCATCAGTTTACGGATGCCCTCATAGATCGTATCCGGCGCCGGTACATAACCATAACGGATATATCCGGTCACTGCATTCCGGTTGATCTTCCCTGTAAATTGGGGAAACTGCCTGATCGCTGTTAATTCTGAAGCAAATACAAAGCAGCCATTGATACTGCCATAAAACAACGGTTTTTCACCAACACGGTCCCGCATCAGAGATAATGTCTTCTTCTGCCGGTCATATAACGCAATGGCAAACATTCCCTTTGCCGTTTTTAACGCTTTCTCTATTCCCAGATGTTCCATTGCCTCCAGCAGAATCTCCGTATCGGATGTCCCTCTCCAAGCTACGTCATGCCACGCCTGTTCCAGTCCGGCTTTCAGATCTTTAGCATTATAGATCTCTCCGTTATATACCATGACAAAACGTCCGGAATGAGACATCATCGGCTGTGCGCCGCACGGAGACAGATCCTGAATTGACAGCCTCCGGTGTCCCAATGTCACGCCGCTTTGTTCATCCAGCCAGATGCCTTCCGCATCCGGTCCGCGGTGGATCAGGCAATTGTTCATTTTATTGATCAGCTCCGTCCTCTGATCCCATCCCCACGAATCAGCTATAAAACCGGCTATTCCACACATGCGATCAATTGCACCTCAATCATAAATTTTTACATCAGCCTATCATTTTACTTTCTAAAATTTAATATTCTACAAAAACGCAAACTTAGGCATACTATAATAGTATACCATACTTTTATACATTTTGTACATGATTTCAAAAAAAGGGGGGATTTTATTTTCAGATATTTATTATTATGATATAATGTACGCGAAAGCAATGATGCAGTGAATAGGACAAAGCCCGTGAGCGAGAGGGAGCAAAGCGAAATCGAGCTCAGCACTGCATACTTCTATTCTCAAAAATTAATGAAAGGCTCCCATATGAACCACGAATTACAAAAACTGATCCGGCAGGATTTATCCCGTATCTATGACCATAAATTAACGATGAAGGATCGGCTTTTTCTCCCTCTGGAGATCAAGTATCTAATTCTTTGGCGTAAAGTTTCCTGGTATCGTCAGAAGGAGCTTTCTGAGAAAAAACCGGGCAGCAGGATCCGCTTCCTGTTTTACGGAATGAAACTAATGAATCTTACTAAAAAAACACAAATTAATATTCCTGCCGAAGTCAAGGCCGGTCCCGGGCTCTACCTCGGTCATCTCGGAAGAGTCATCCTCCATCCTGACGTTACCCTTGGAGCCAATGTAAATCTCTCTACAGGCATCACCATCGGGCAATGCAACCGTGGCAGCAAAAAAGGCGTTCCTACCATAGGCAGCCATGTCTGGATCGGCACCAACGCTGTCATTGTCGGCAGGATCTCCGTAGGCGATGATGTCCTGATTGCCCCCGGAGCCTATGTGAATATGGATGTTCCGTCACATTCCATCGTCATCGGCAATCCTGCCGTCATCCATCCGTCAGACTTTGCAACGAAAGACTACATTAACCGTCCCGTCTCTCCAGAACAGTAAATTTATAAAAGAAGTCCTGTACGGTAATCAAATAATCAGAACCATGGTAGGCAATATGATCCGTATCCCCTACCACATAAATCTTTCTAAAATATGCCATATTGCCCTCACATGCTTCACTTTCTCCTTTCAATACAGCATCCAGAGAACTATTCTGCGTCATGATCAGATGAGATGCCTCATATCCTTTTCTGATAAGATAATAATCATACCATCCTTCCAGCACCACTCCGCCCACTTCATCATAGCTGATACACACTAAAAGCACATCCTGATCCTTCAAATCGTCTTCCATGATTATCTGCTCTGCCGCATAGGAATATCTTGCATACTGCTCTCTGGAATCCGAAAGACTCCTGATTCCTCCAAGAGTGCATGCTGTCAGAAAAAAGCCGACGGCAGTCCCATACGCTATTCTTTGATGACTTTTTCCGACCACTGCCATAAATCTCTCGATCCCGTAAGAAACTGTCAACAGAATACATGGAAGCGCCGCAATAAAATACCGGTTTTCATATAATCCGCCGCCGGGGTTAACCCATCTGCTGTAAATAAATATCACAGTCATCATTATCGGTCCTGTCAGCGCATAAATGATCTGATGAAGATTCGTCTGCTTTAATACGACAATATCATATAGCAGCCAAAGAAACCCGATGCCATATAAGATACATAAAAGATAATTGCCTCCCAGCAGATATCCAACAGTCTCCGGCAGCTCCAACCATCCCGGTGGCGCGATCCAAAAAGACCCCGTATCCACCTTTGATGCAAGCATTGATGTTATAAACCAAGGGAGAAATACTATCGCAGACACCAGAAACGGAAGCATCAATTTCCATTTTTTCTTATCGTGCAAAATACTGAGCAGCGCGCCTATTCCAAGCAGCACAAGATATAAAACTCCAAAATAGTGGGAAAACGCCAAAATGATCATCGCTCCCGAAGTAATGCACAGACGCTTAGTATCTATCCGGTCTTTCAAACGTAAGAAACTGTCCGTGACCAATACCGCAGCAAAAAAAAGGAGCGCATAAGCCCGAAGCTCCAAAGCAATACGATTAATGACGGTTGTGGAACACAGACACATAAACAGCGCTGCATAAGCTGCCCTTCTTCCTATGGTACGGTCTGCCAGACGCACCAGCAACCAGATGCCAGCCAGCGTCATCAGGATTCCCGGAAGCAGCAGCCAGATATTTTCCGGCGGAAGGATATGATAGAATCCATATACAATCAACGCATAAAGAGGGAGATTGGTCACTTCGATCGTCTGATAATAATGCAGCACATCTCCCAAAGACAACTCACTCCGTACAAATCCTATGGTCGCCACCTCATCAAACCAAAATTCCTTCACCCCTGCTGCCCGGATCAAATATATAAATAGAAAGGAAAGGGAAAGCGCACTGACACTAAAAAAAACATGATCCGCTTTCCGGATATTGATTTTATTTTCCGTTTTATTTTTTATTTTAATAGCCATATCTTTTCATAACCTATTTAAAAAATTTTAAAATGCGATTAATTCCGGAAACTGCCTCCGGCAAAGATCGTCATATATTTGTTTTTAACCGCTGCTTCACCAAACACCGTCTCTCTAAGCTTCTGATATTCTGTCCGATACTTTGTAACATCTTGGAAAAGCAGCTCTGTCGACAGTTCTTCCCAGCTATCAAACCCCACCCCCAAGATATCATTTCCTTCCAGGATCGCCCGATAAGTAACAGGAACCGTATCCACAAACACCGCTTCCTGCATCACGCCGGAAGTCTGTGTAGCATAATTCAGCGGAGAATAGGGCAGCACAGTATATTTTGCTCCGGCAAGCAGGGAAAGATACTCCTCCTGCGAAAGATACCGATCCTGGATCTCAATCTTTCCATCTCCCTGTTCCGCGATCGTCTGCAATGCCCTTACCCGTTCCTGATCATAGAAGCGTCCGGCTACCGTAAGCGGATAACCGATCCTGACAAATGCTTTTACCATTTCCTCCAACTGCTTTCCGTTTCCCATGGTTCCCAGACAGACCGCGCGTTCTTCTTTTCCCACGTCTGAAGAAATCCGGCGGCGATATGGCTCATATAACCCTTTTTTATCATAATAATCAGGGATATACTCCCAGCGGCAGTTTGAAAAGGTAAATCGTTTTCCCGTGGAAATGATCAGATCGATCTTTTTCTGCGCCTGCTCAAAAACCCATTGTTTAACGCAGGACACGAATCTCGCTTTACCCCCTGCCTGCGCGTCTGTATGATACCCGTCCAGAAATAAGGTACACACGATCTTCTGTTTTGGTTTTTTATGCAGAAACAAATACAGCATCAGATAATATTCCACATTAAAAAACCAGAGGATATCCGCATCTGTATGTTTTATGGCATTACGGATATTGGTAAACATATGGAGCTTATTTGTGATCTTTTCCAGAAAAGGAGTCTTCCCTTTCATAACAATGTGGCAGGGCAGGACTTTAGCCTGCGAAGCCCCCGCGTTTTTCCATTCTTCCCGCGGCAGTTCCTTTAAGATCACTTTAGGAGCAAAGACAGATACTTCACAATCATTACGGATCATCTGCAGATATTCCTGCAGAACTTTTGGAGCATGACCTACTGCCTTGCCCTCCGCGTCGCATCTTCCCAGATATTCCACCATGCATACTTTATTCATGTATCTTCCTCTCTGTCACAGCTATCGTATATTTTAGGAATTAAAGAACTGTAATATCCAACCTACATAACTCTTCATTTGCTCATTTACGTTCCAAAAACAAAATAAATCTAATCATTTTTCTTTCTTCCACAGTATCCAAAACATATTATAGTCCAAAGAGAAGGAACCACTGCATAACCGGCAGACACCTCCCCATGATTTATAATAACATAGAATCCCCCTATAAAAGTCAGTATTAAGAATATAATTCCCAAAATTAATGCAGCTTTTTTCACAGTCAGACCTCCAAATTATGATGCTTATAATTTTATCCTGCGGTTCAAGATATAGCATGCCCGCAGCATCCGATGCATCAAAGGGATGCTGATAAGAGATAATGCTGCCGCCACGCGGTTTCGCAGTTTCGCCCCGGAGTCCAGAAGCACCGTATTCTGCATCTTTCTGATATCCCGGTAGATCTGCCAGATCATCTTTTCATGCGCTTCATCGATCGGTGTCTCTGACAGGATCTGAAAGCAGGCAGAAAAGAAACGGCTGACTGCTGCCTTTCTGCAGGAAGGCAGATTTTCCTTTACATATGTGATCATCGCCCGGCAATGTTTATAGTAATCCTGATTTCTCACATCACAGGTAGAAAACATCGTATTGCTCTTACGCTGATAATACTGATACTCTGATTCGCTCCCATATGCCACCTTATCCGCTGCGGCAAAGAGCTTATAGATCGTTCCCATATCCTCCGCCTTGGTATCTTCCGGGAACTGTACCTTATCCCAGAGTTCTTTTTTACTGATCATCCCCCAAGGCACACTCAGAAAATATTTCTGATAAAGCAGACATTCCACGGCATCCTCTCCTGAGATACAGAAGCGCACCTCGTCCTCTCCTACATCCACTTCGATCACTTTATTGCCGTTATACACCTTATCATAAGAGCATACCGCGATATCCGAATCGTATTCCTGCATCAATTCCCACAAATAGGAAAGATAGATTTCCGATACGGTATCATCACTGTCAATAAACGCGATAACCTCTCCTCTGGCCTGACGGACACCATGATTTCTTGCTGCCGCTGCACCCTTATTTTCCGTATGGAACACCCTGATATTTTTATTTTCCTCTGCACGGGTATCACATATGATCCCCGACTGATCCGTAGATCCATCGTCTACAAGGATGATCTCATACTCCTTAAATTCCTGCATCTCAACGCTTTGGATACATACATCCAACGTGTTTTCTGCATTGTGTACCGGTATTACCACACTGATTAACGGTTTTTTCTCCATGTTCTTATCTCCCTTCCTTTTTTTGCATACAAAGCAGGCATTCCTGCATTTCTTTATAATCCTTAAAATCTTTCCGCCAGCCATGGACCGCAAATGGGATATCTCCCTTTTCAAAACATTCTCTCAGATGATATTCCCTTGCAAACGCAAGACCGCATTCCACGCTTGCCAGCCGGAAACCGCACCGGTTCTCCCGTCCAAAGACGCCGAAAAAGATATCTTCATTTCTCTTAAGGAACCAGTATAATTTACGATGCCGGAATTCATGGATCAAGTCAATGCACTTGCGGATATTGCGCAGGGAAAATCCCCCATTGCCCATCCGGATACCGCATCCCTTTTTCTTGCAGCACACGATCCGAAATCCGGGAAAGCCCTTCTTGCGTGGAAATGTCCACTCCCAGATCCGGCGTTCCGGAATCCATGGCGCGCCATAATAATCATATCCCATCCGGATAAATTCCGGGATCCGGTTCCTGTCCTGCACGATCACGGCATCTGTCTGTGCCACCAAAAGATACTCATATTTTATAAAACGCTGATAAAACGCCTCTGACAGCATCAACCTGTTATAAGATTTGGTTCCCGTAAAAAAACGGTCTGCAAAGCGCTCGTAACCGATCTCAGGAAAGTGTTCCCGATACCATGCACAGTCCAGCTGTTTTGGCGCAACAAATACGATCGGGGTTTCCTTTAGAACCTCAGCATATTTATTGACGCAGGCTTCTTCATCTGCGGACAGCTGTTTTTTATAAATTGGAATCACGGTAATATAGCTTTCTTCCGGCATACCTCTGCCCAAATTCCTTTCTAATCTGCAACTATATCTTTTATGACGGCAAGTTCTTCTATGATCTCAACCGTCCTGTCCCAAGAGAAACGTTCCTGCTCCCGAAGGACATTTTCTCTGAAGGTTTCCGCTTTGTTCTCCTGAAAGTATCTCAGGATCGCTTTTGCCAACGCATCAGGATCGCATGGATTTACCACATATCCTGTCTTTCCATCCGTCACCGCCTCCGGCAGTCCACCTACTCTGGTAGCAATCACAGGAATCCCAAACCCAAAAGCGATCTGGACGATCGCGCTCTGGGTCGCCGACTCATAAGGACAGACATTCAGGTCGGCTGCCGCAAAATAAGGCTCCACCTCGGCATCGGGAATATATCCGTCCCGAATCACAAAGCTGTCCCTGACGCCTGTCTCCTCGATCATTTCCATATACATCTCCTTGGAACCGTCAAAATCCCCTATAATGTAGATCTTTATGGAAGGATCCTCGCGGATCAATGCAGGCGACGCCTGAATCAGATATTTCAATCCCTTATATTTACGCACCAATCCAAAGAACAGCAGCATTTTCTCCTGTTCAGCCAATCCAAGCTGCTCTCTTGCATCCTCTCTGCTGATGTTTTTTAGCTTAAATGCATTATAGGTCGGCAGTACCGTCCGCCGGTATTCCATTTTGGGCAGAAGGAGTTTCAGATTGCCTTCATCCTCCTTGGAATGAAGCACACAGTAATCCCCCTTCTTCAATGTTGTTTTTGTCAGAAACCTGTCCATCGGAAACCGCTCATGCGGCAGCACATTATGGCAGACAAAAAGGATCGGGTATTTTTTTAAACCGGCAAGCATGATCTGATAGCACGGGGCGAAATACGGATGCCACCACTGTACGATGATCAGATCCGGTTCCAGCTTTTTGATCTTCCCCGCCGAAGTTAGCCAGTTCAACGGATTGGCGGTATTGATCCAGTATTTTGTATCCGGGATCTCAAAGGTCTTATTGCCATAGTCCCGTTGTTCTTTTTTAAACATAAACTTGGGATACTGCAGTTTATAAGACACCGTTTCCACATCATATTTTTTTGCAAGCGTCCGGCTCAGCAGCCCCGTATAATGGGAGATCCCCCCTTTATAGGGATAAACCGGTCCTATAATTACGATTTTTTCCTTTTTTGACAAGACACTTTTTCCTTTTCACTATAGCTTTTCATAATTGATATGATCCATCCGCTGTTTCTGCAATGGCATCCTTTTAATTTTTTACGATCTTCCCGATATAATCCAGCCATTCCCCGGCGATCCGGTCCGGCGATGCTTTTTTTACGATCTCCCCGGCACGCACAGCCATCTCTTCAGCAAACTCCGGTTCTGACAACACTCTTCGGATCGCTTTTGCCATTTCTTCATCATCCCCCACGGGAGTCAACAGCCCGTTCTTTCCTTCTTCAATCAGCGTCCTTGGTCCTCCGCAGGGACAATCGGTGGAGATGACCGGCATCTGCATAGCCATCGCTTCCATCAGCGCATTCGGCATCCCCTCGTACTTGGAAGACATTACGAATACCGCAGCGTCTATAAGATCCTGCTCCAACTTGTTACTGTTCCCCATGAACAGTACCCTGTCCTGCAGGCAATGCGACTTCACATACTCCTTCAGCATATGATGCGTATTATCCTCACTGGCATCACCATACAGCTTCAGCGTAACCTCCGGGTATTCCTCCATGATACGCTCAAATGCTTTGATCAACACGATATGATCTTTGGCTTCATGGAACCTTCCGGCTGTTACGATCTCTTTTCTGCGCTGTTTTGATTTTTCCAGAGAGAGAAATTTTTTATGCAGCGGATTTAGTATGACGGTAGATTTTTTCTGTACTGCTTTCGGGAAAAAATCCCTTGCATAGTCCGTCTGGAATACAGCACCCGCTGCCTTTCCATACAGCAGACGGCTTAACATCTTTTGCTTTGCCGATGCATAATCCACATACGGATCACTTCTGACAGAAACGATCACCGGCACCTTTGTCCCCTTTGCTGCCAGCACAGCGCGGTAATTGGCATNNCGAGTATCAGGTCATGAAGTCTTCCGGTACGGAGTCTTCTCTGTTTACTTCCGGACAGGCTTTCTTCCTCTTCCCTTAACCCTGCATCAAGACGCCGCACCTGATCAGGCAGAGGATATTCATCCTTTGCTTCCCATTCCGTAGCGATGACCACTTCTTTCCCCATCCCCACAAACTCCTCGGAAAGATTAGCAACCACGCGTTCCGCCCCGCCTTTGCCGAGACTGTTGATATGAAACATGATTTTACTAACCATAGATCATTATTCCTCACATGTTACGAAAAATCAAATAAATAATTATGAAACGATCTCATCCGGCTTACATTACTCTATGGATAAAAAATCTTCCATAAATTTATTATAATCAAATTTTCCTTTAGATTTTATCCGCTTCACAGCAATTAAAATCATTTCTTTTGTTTGTTCCAATTTTTCCAAGCTGTCTGCATTATAATAACTTTCAAAATCCATTCTGATTACTATACTGACAACACTTTTATTGTTATAAAATCGTATGTGTTCCTGCCAGTTTCCTTTATCGTATATTTCTTGTGGCGCTATAACAGGTACTATTCCGATTGTATGTAGAATCTCACTATATTCTTTGTCTTTGAAAAACAAATATGCTTTTTGGCAAAACTTATATACTTCATCATCCACACCGTAGTGTTCTTTGAAATAGGCAGGAGAATTTATATTCAATTCCATAATACACCTCATCCAATTCTATTAATTGAATCATTTATGTTCCAAAAATAATCGCAAATATAGTTTTACAATTATAATCCTGCATACCACTCTGCCAGATCCTTTACATCATATCCCGCTTTTCTGACCAGTTCCTGTGACGTTGCGGCATATCTGTCTCTGGGATTCTCTGACAGTGCAGCCGCCTGCTGCGCCCAGCGTTCTTTTGGTTCCTCCAGTGACATGCTGACCACCTGCTCTGTTACGACCACTTCCTTTGTGATCCGGTCTGAGATCAGGCAGGGCAGTCCTGCCGCCTGCGCCTCGATCACCGATAGCGGCAGTCCTTCATAAATGGATGGGAACAAAAAGACGTCTGTCATCTGTAACAGCTTCGGCACATCAGAACGGATTCCCGTCAAAATCACCTGTTTCTCCAGATGCAGTTCCTTCACCTGCCGTTCGATCTCCTCCCTGAGTCCGCCTTCCCCGATCAGTAGCAATCTGGCATTGGGCTGTTTTTTGACTATCTCGGCAAAAAATTCTACTAAAAACTTATGGTTTTTGGCAGGCATATAGATTCCCACATGACTATAGACAACACAGTCTTCCATCTGCCACTCGTTTCTTGCCTGCTCCCTGAGCTGAGCGGAAAACCGGTACTGCTCCACATCGATCGCATTCTTTACGATCTGAAATGATCTCTTTCCATACATCCATTTCCCCGCATTTTCCGAACAGGCAAACCGATCCGTGGGGATCCATCCCATAAACATCCGAAAAAACTTATGAAGTCCCACATGCGAGCTGTTAGAGGAATGGGACTGATAGATCCGTTTCTTTGCGCCGCCCATCCGGGCAGCCAGCAGATCCAACACCGGGAATGCATTGTCCGAATGGCGGATCACCACCTGATATCCATTCTCCTTTACGATCCTCCTGATTGCAAGAAAATTGCCGATAGGATGTCTGGATTTTCTGGGCGCAAGATATACCTTTCCTCCCGCCGCCTCGATCTCTTTTGTATGGTCGCCTTCACGGATGCTGTGTACGATCACGTCAAACTGCACCTTATCACGATCCAGATTCCTGTAGATATTCATGATGAAATTTTCCAGACCGCCGGGATACATACCTCCCACGATATGAAGCATACGTTTCATCGATATGACCGTTTCCTTTCACAACTTATTTATCCGTCGAAGACTGCAGCATATCCCTATATAATTGCCTAAGCTGCGCAGCCTGCTCCTTCACGTCAAACCCATTGGCCTTTAAGATGCCTTCCGGCGGCTGCCAGACATACCTCTGATCCCATCGGTCAAATTTTTTCTGTTTCCGGTTCCTGATCTCCTCGTAATGCGCCAGTGTGATTACCGCCCACTCCTTCGGACTGCGGTTCAGACTCTCATAATCCACCAGTTCCGTCACCGCCACATCTCTGGTCACCGTATCGGAAACAATACAGGGAAGCCCCGCCGCCTGCGCCTCCACGATCGTTCCCGGAAGCCCTTCATATCGGGAAGGAAATACCAGCACATCCATCGCCTGATAATAGTTCTCTACCGCACTCTGCCTGCCGGCAAAGACGACCTGAGCCGCAATCCCAAGTTCTTCCGCCTGCTGTCTGACATCCTCCATCAGACTGCCCTCCCCTACCAGAAGAAGCACCGCATCCTTTTGTTCTTTTAAGATCTCCGCAAATACATTTAACAGGAATGCATGGTTCTTCGCATAATGAAATCTGCCTACATGACCGACGACAAACTTGCCTTCCATATGATACTTCCTGCGGATCTCTCTCCCCGCTTCCTTCAAAGCTTCTGTAGGGACAAATTTTTCTACATCAATGGCATTCGGAAGGATCCTGACCTCACCGGCATCTACATGTTTCTCTCTATAGACTGCTTTGGCTGCTTCCGTAGAACATGCCCACATATGATCCGTCTTTTGAGCAAGATCGTGACGCAGCCACTTGGTCAGCGTTCCCTTGATCCCCGGATCGACCCCTGCGCTCCGCACATGAGCGATCGTTGCCTTCACACCGCATTTTTTCGCTATNNGCAGATAGAGCGCCGCCGTACTGGTCATATGCCCCTGAACGATATCGATCTCCTGATGTTCCGTAAAAAATTGCCGCATCGCCCTGCAATAAGAAACATAATTCAGGAAACGGAACCTCGGCACCCTATAAATCCGGCAGCCTAACCGCGCCGCTTCCTCTTCATAATAATCAGGTCCCGTATCATGCAGTAAAAAATCGTACTGTACCTCAGAATCCTTCATCCTCCGGCAGAGATCCATCACGCGGCTCTCCGCCCCGCCCAATTCCAGACAACTCAAAACCTGTAGTACGACGATCTTCTTCTCCAACGTCCCAATCCCTTCCTGATCCTTTATCAATATATCCCTGTCATCTGCCCGCCGCACGAATCCCGCAGAGAAAATTCTTCATCCCGGCAAGACTGTATTCCCATATACTCATAAACAGATTCCGGGGTGCCGCATCCCTTTTCAGCATCTCATCATAGCTGACGAACTGATCCTGATATTTCTCAAACATCTTTTCATAGGCTCGAAAGTCTTCCTCCCGCATTGTTGCGGTATGAACCACAAAGGTCGTGATCCCATCTTTCTTCCCAAACTCCTTGCTTTTTTGTATTGCAATGGGAAGAAAAGTCATCCCGCCCCGTTCATAAGGTTCACTGCCAAAGCCATCCGTGATATATCGGAATCCACACATCTTCAGCGCCTTTACCGTATTACGGTCAAAAGAATGTGCCGGTGCCATAAAAATCTCCGTCCGAAGATTCATCTCCCGCATCGCTTTGACTCCCTCCCGCAGTTTCTTCACCTGCGTAGCAAGATCTAATCCTGCAAATTCCGAAAAATGATTCAACGGAAATATACCGCCCTTTTTCGTAGTATAGATATGGTCAAAACCATGCATGGCGATCACCCAGCCCTGCTTTTGTTTCTCCTTAATCCAGTCTGCATAATCTTCCTTTTTCTCTCCGACCTTCAAGGATCGATCCTGATTGGCGGGGATAACGCCGATCAGAGGACAGATACCATACTTCTCCAGTAAAGCTTCAAAACGATGAAATTTTTCCCAATCCATATCTTCCGTAATATCATCAATCCGAATAGTGATCTTTCTCATATGATATCCGACCTTTCCAAACACCACACTAAGCCCCTAGATTCTTTTTATACCAGTCGATCGCCAACGCTATCCCTGACGCAAAGTCATATTCGGGATCATAGCCCAGAAGTTTTCTTGCCTTACTGATATCTGCATTGGAATGTTTGATATCGCCCGGCCGGTCCGGTCCAAAATGAGGCTCTACCGATACTCCCAGCGCCTTACAAAGATCATAATAAATATCAATCAGAAATTCGCGTCCGCCATAAGCAATATTAAATGCCTCTCCTGCTGCCTCCGACGGCGCAAGACACGCCTTTAAATTGGCCTGAATAACATTATCAATATACGTGAAGTCTCTGGACTGCTTACCGTCGCCATTGATCGTGGGCACCTCCCCATGAAGAAGCTGACGGATAAAACGCGGAATCACCGCCGCATACGCCCCATCGGGATCCTGTCTGCGCCCAAACACATTAAAATAACGCAGTCCGTAGGTATCCAGTCCATACAGCTTTTTGTAGAGCTTGCCATATTCTTCATCCGCCCGCTTCGTCAGCGCATATGGTGATAACAGATTGCCCTCCTGCCCTTCCACTTTAGGAAGCACCGGATGATCGCCATATACGGAAGAACTGGAAGCATAGACGAATTTCTTTACGCCCTGCTGTCTCGCAGCCTCCATCATATTTAAAGTTCCCCTGATATTATTCTCCTCATAAAACAAAGGCATCTCTATACTTCTCGGCACGCTGCCCCATGCCGCTTCATTCATCACATAATCGACGCCTTCGCACGCCTTCATACAGGTGTCCAGATTTTTAATATCTCCCTTAATAAAGGTATATCCATCCCTGCCCTGCAGAAAATCAATATTTTCCTGCTTTCCGGTAGAAAGGTCATCCAGACAGCGTACCTGATATCCCATATCCAGAATCGCTTCGCACAGATTTGATCCGATAAAACCGGCTCCGCCGGTTACCAGAAAAACACTGTCCTTCTCAAACTTCAGATCCTGATATCCCATCGTCACTATAACCTCTTTTCTATATTTTATCTTAGATAAATGCCTGATTTCTATAGCCGTTTATAATCTCCAGTACAGATAATCCCCTTTAGCATCATAAGCCTTCCGGTTCAGGATCCCCTTCAGATCCAGCAGCACCTTCTTTGGATGATCCGCCGCAAAAAAGCCGTCGATCTGCGCTTCTGTCAGCGACATAAACTCCGTATGGCTGACAGCAATGATCACCGCATCCATATCTTTTACCGCATCCATTCCCTGAAATGTGATCCCATACAGACGCTTTGCCTCGTCCGCATCCGCCTCCGGATCCACCACGATCGGCGTGATCCCATACTCCACCAGTTCATTATAAATATCGATTACTTTTGTATTTCTGGTATCCGGGCAGTTCTCTTTAAACGTAAATCCCAAAATGCCCACTTTCGCTTTGCNNTATCCGCCTTGATTAGATTTTTGACAAGGCTTTCCGCCACATATTTTCCCATATCGTCATTGATCCTTCGTCCGGACAGGATGATCTGTGAATGATATCCCAGCTCCTCCGCTTTATAAGTCAGGTAATACGGATCTACCCCGATACAATGTCCCCCGACCAGTCCCGGATAAAATTTCAGGAAATTCCATTTGGTTCCTGCCGCTTCCAGAACCGCCTTTGTATCAATGCCCATACGATTAAAGATGATGGACAGCTCATTCATAAACGCGATATTGATATCCCTCTGGCTGTTCTCTATCACCTTCGCTGCCTCAGCCACCTTGATGGATTCCGCACGGTAAACACCTGCTTCCACCACCAGCTCATAAACTTTTGCAACCGTATCCAAGGTCTCCTCATCCATACCGGATACGATCTTAGTAATGGTCTCCAGACGGTGTACCTTGTCACCGGGATTGATACGTTCCGGCGAATACCCGATCTTAAAATCCACACCGCATTTCAATCCAGACTCTTTTTCCAGAATCGGCAGACAGATATCCTCCGTAACGCCGGGATATACCGTGGATTCAAATACAACAACAGAACCTTTCGTCAGATTTCTGCCGAGGATCCTGCTTGCTCCCTCTACGGGAGACAGATCCGGTGTATGGTCGCTGTTCACCGGTGTCGGCACGGCAACGATGTGAAATTTTGCCTCCCGAAGTTTCTGCTCATCAGAAGTAAATTCCACCTTTGTATTTTTAATGACTTCGTCTCCGACTTCCCTCGTCGGATCAATACCGGACTGATATAATGCTATCTTCTCCGCGTTCAAGTCAAAACCGATGACATCGACCTTTCTGGCAAACGCCACAGCGATCGGCATCCCTACATAGCCAAGACCCACTAATGATATTTTTTCCTCTTTTGCCACGATTCTTTCATAAAGACCCATCATTTTTCCCTCGCTTTCATCTACTTACTCTAATATCTCCGCAATTTCCACAAGATACCTCTCCACAACCTTCTTTCTGTCAAATTCCCTGCACATCTTTTCCCTTCCGTATTTTCCCATAGCCTCTTTTTCATCCACAGGCAGAAGGTAAAACTGCTCCACCTTCCGATATAGGGCTTCCGTATCCGTCACCGGAAACAGATAACCGTTTTTCCCATCCTCCACCGCTTCACGGCATCCGGGAATATCCGATGCGATAAGCGGTCTTCCGGAGGCTGCCGCCTCTAAACATACATTGGACATCCCTTCATGATGGGAAGGCTGTATCACGCATCCCGCTTTTTGAAAAAACGGCTGCATATGATCCTGCCACCCATGATAAGTCAGCAATCCGTCCGCTTCCATCCGCCGGATCCGCTCCCCGTAAGCATCCTCGCAGAATCCGATCACATGGAACTGCGCGTCCGGATACTTTTTTTTCATTCTCGCTACGACTTCCAAAAATTCTTCTGCGCCCTTTTCTCTCATGATCCTGGCAATATAATAAAAGCTTTTCGAGTACTGCTCCTCATAAGAAAGACAGGCAAATTTCTCCAAGTTGATACCGGAGCCTGCCATCAGGACTTCATTTCCATGCAGGACTTTTTTCTCTGCGAGAACCTCCAGACTGCTCCGGTTCTGCAAAAATACTCGTTTTGCTTCCTTCAGTCCCTTACGATACAGCCAGACTGCCATCCACTGCAGCAGACCGTTTTTTTGGAAGGCTGTCCCCAATCCCGTAACATTGCTCATATAAGGGATCTTAAGCTTCCGGCATGCCATACCCGCATAAACATTGGGCTTGATCGTATAGGTCAGAACCAGCGCTGGATCAGTTTCCTTTAATAAACGCAGATACCGGCNNCGGCGGTACAGAGCGATCTCCGACAACGGATTTTTGCCTCTGCGCCGAAAAGGCGTTTCAATCAGCTGACAGCCTTTTTCCTTCAGCTCATCATACTTTTCATAGTCAGCCTCTTCCATCGGCGTAAACAGCGTGACCTGATACTTTTTCAAAAGCGCG
Organism: Lachnospiraceae bacterium UBA7480; assembly: GCA_002479655.1. Classification (GTDB taxonomy): domain Bacteria; phylum Bacillota; class Clostridia; order Lachnospirales; family Lachnospiraceae; genus NK4A136. The sequence goes on along the minus strand of DLOQ01000030.1, from coordinate 5,627 downwards.
CAGATCAGCTCATATCTGAAATTATATAAACTTCCAAAACTATTGGAGATCAATACGATCTTCCGTGAAGAGTTTTTCATAATCCTGCACCAGTTTTTCCCAGCTATAATATCGACGGATCCTCTCCTTTGCTTTTTTCCCCAGCGAAAGGATCTTCTCCTGCGGCAGCTTTTCCGCCTGCCCGATCAGCCGTTGCAGATCGCCGTCTTTCTTAGTCCAATACAAGGCAGCATCTCCCGCCACTTCTTTTCCAAACTCCACATCCAGCACCAGATTCAGATCTGTCACCGCTAGCGCTTCCAGCAGGGAAGGATTGGTTCCGCCTACCTCATGCCCATGAAAATAGGCAAACGCATTTTTCCGTATGACGGAAAGAAGCTGTTCATCATATACCGTCCCTACAAATTTAATTCGGGGATCCTGCTCAAATCCGGTATTCTTCTTTAACTGTTCATAAAACTTATTCTTTTCAATATTGGAAATAATCACCAGATCTCTCTCCGAATCTGATTTCATAAATTCCCTGATGACCATCTCATAATTATTATCCGGCACAAACCTTCCTACGATCAGATAATACCCTTTCGCTCCAATCCCTTTTTCCTTACACCACTGCATCCAGGGATACCCAGCCTGTCCTTTCTGTCTCAGATCTTCCCCATATTCCTGATCCTCATCCTCGTTGATATCCGCCCCATACGCCAGATAGACCGTCCGTTTCACCCTGCTGCCATAAGCTTTTTTAATATAGCGTTCTATCGCTTTCGCGTCGCAAATAACAAGATCCGCATTTTTTACAAGGCATCCCTCGCAGTAATGCAGAAACCTCTTCGCCGCCATATTCCACTTGGCGCGTTTCCATTCAAGTCCGTCAGGATTTACATAGATCCGGCAACCCAGCTTTCTAAGGATCCCTGCATGATATTTCATCAGCGGTCCGATCCGGCAGCCCAGAATATAAACTACCGTATCACTGTCCTGATGTTCTTTTTTCCATCCCGCGATTTCGGAAAGCGCCAACGATACATGCCAGATCCTGCCCGGCGCTCCCGGAAGCGGCACTTTGACCCGGAAACAGTCCGCACCATAATATTCAAAATGCTCCGGTTTCTTTAAATCCTCTTTCTGCGCCATACACGAAACATGATATTTGATCTGATCGGACGTTCTTCCCCGCACAAGGCGTTCCACAAATGTTTCAAAGCCTCCATACCTCGCAGGGATTCCTTTGCTTGCCACCAAAAATACATCTGTCATGATCCGGCTCTGCCTTCTTTCCTTTCTGTTTCCGATAAAATCTCCCTGTCGGCAAACTCTGCCATTTCCTGAGCTGTTTTATCCGAATGCTCCTCCTGCGTAAACCCCTCCGTACTGGATTTCATAAAAAGCACCTTGATCGTCATAACAACAATCCTAAAGTCTAATGCCAGAGAATAGTTTTCAATATACATCAGATCCAGCTTCAATTTATCATAGGCTGTGGTATTGTATTTACCATACACCTGCGCATAGCCGGTCAACCCACCTTTTACTTTTGTACGGAAACAAAATTCCGGTATTTTTTCTGTATATTTTTTTACATGCTCTATGCGCTCCGGTCTTGGTCCCACCAGACTCATATCGCCCTTTAAGACATTAAACAGCTGCGGAAGCTCATCAATCCTTGTCTTACGGATAAAGCGTCCCACCTTGGTAATGCGCTCGTCATCCGTGACAGCAGGCCTTGCCATGCCATCCGCTTCCGCATCCACGATCATACTGCGGAATTTATAGATCATAAATGGCCGGTCATTTAAGGTGACCCTTTCCTGAATAAACATGACCGGTCCATGATCCTCCAGTTTAATGCATATCGCTGTAATCAGCATAATAGGCGATGTGACGATCAGCATCAATAAGGAAATCACGATATCAATGGTACGTTTCAGAAGCTTCTGTTCAAAACTTAATCCGATGTTGTTGGACATCAGAAGCGGCGTATCAAACAGATGATGCTCCCTTGCGCTTCGGATCATGATGTCAGAAAGCTTCGGTGTCTGATAAACCCTGACACCTTTTCCATAGCAGTATTTAATGATGTCATTGCGCAGATTGGAAGCGACATCATAGACGATCACGGAATCATGCTCTTTTATTTTATCGCATATCTGTTCAAAGCCGCATGAAATATGGATCTTCTCACTGACGACATATTTATCCTTTCTGGTATTGACTTTATCCAAAAACAGACGGACGGAATCATTCTCATAGATCACCAGCATATCCCATGCCGGGAACAACTTTATATACAGCTTGTCAAACAGCAGCACCAGCAGTATTGAAAGAAGTATCTGCGCCACCCATAGGATCAGCATTGCCAAAAATATTTCATCCAATGTATAGATGGAACTGATCGTCAGCACGATCTGCACCGCCATGACCAGATTCACACAGAACATAGCCAGCACCTGAGACAAGATCACATTCAGCGGTGTAAAAAAACCGATCTCAAATCCTCCGAAAATCTGTATCAGGATCAAGGTTACCACTACATACACTGCAATCTGCATCAGATTACCGGAACCGGTAAAAGGCTTTTCATTCAGCTTGTTCAGGTACTGATACCATAGATATCCAAACATTCCCCCCATGGCATCCAAGGTCAGCAGGACTTCACTAAATCGAAATATTCTTTTATACTGTTCGTAGCTTTTATCCTTCATGTCTGTCCTTTCACTCCCGGCGCATCATCCGGATCTCCCAACGTCCATCACCTGCTCCTTCTCCCTCGGATCGCACAGAAGCATGCCGTACATCATAAATAACATCATATTGATCACATACGCAGGATGTCCCATCCATTCCGTCACCTGACTCATCAGGCAGATCCCTATCAACAATACCGCCATCAGCAGGTCATGGGAATCTTCTTCCTGTCCCTTTTTCCAATATCTGCATACCGCCACGACAAAAGCACAGAAATTCAACAGCGTATAGATGATTCCGGTCAAAATGCCATACTGATACAATACATGGATATAAGTGCTGTGTGCATGATAAGTAAAATACCCACTCTCCAAAGTAATATGTCCCGGATAATGTCCTTCCCAGTTCGTTTTTTCCAGATATGCTTTCCAGATATCGATCCTGCCGTTGGTCACGTCACGCTCCGTATCGATGACCACTTCGCTGCTTTCCTCCTTCGCTTCCTCCGTAAAAGGGATATAAATACCCCATTTTCCAAACGCAAGCGTCAAAAAGCTTTCTATCGTAGTATATTTGGGTGAATCAATCGGATCTCCTTTCACGACCCTTGTCTCAGGATTGTATTCTCCCATAAAAAAATACGGTACATTCATATACGCCGGTATATAGCGGATGGAATAATACGTGGCATGAAACAGAGAAGCCACTGACACAATCACCAGTCCGTACTGCAGCAGCACCTTTCTCTTTTTGGGCGACCGAAACATCTGAAGAATAAATAAGACAAAAAATGCAAAAACCAGTCCCATTATCGTCGTCCTCGTATAATTAAAGATTGCCAGAGAACAGGCAAATCCCAACATCAGGTAGTAGAATACAAGTCCAACGAGATATTTTTTCGCTTCACGCCATTTTTTCATCCAAAGATCGATCCGGTTAAACAAAACCACAATCACGCAAGCCAGATACATCCCCGCCATATTTGCATTGACAAAATAAGTCGTATAACGCTCACAATCATAAGGACGGCGCATCAAAGACATAAAGGAAACATAAAAGAAAGATAATATCACCGCATCCTGCAGTGCACTCCATACCGCCCGCTGTCTTTGATTTCCGGCCATCACCCAGTAAAACGATGTCATACAGATAACAAAAAATGTTGCATAAAAATACTCCTTCTTAAAGATCGTAAGAAGGACAATAAATATGAGCCAAATGCTCCCCAGCAGCGGATGAAAACCCCGAATGCCAATCCGCCTGTTTTTGATCAGATCATATATAATGGCGATCAGTACGATGCCCCAGATCAGAACCACCAGTTTACCCATCCTGATCACATCCACATGCTGATACTCGCAGGTATCCGCAATCCAATGTTTCTGATATGCAATATGCATATAAAAATAACATATCGGCAAATAGATCAGCGACCATATGGTCAACCACTGCCTGATCTTCATCATGCTCAACACAAAAAGACCAAAACCGATACAAAACAGCCGGAAAGCAACTGCCTGTTCATAATTGACGCCCGCATTCATAAACCGGATGCCCGCATATATGATTTCACAAAAGAAAATGACAAAGAAAAGATAGCGTACCCTTGCAATTTCATCCTCTGACATCTTAAACTTATCTATCAACGCTTTCATTATCCAAATATTACCTTTTCCACACAAATAAGATCCGGCTTTTATCCACCGCCATATTTTAATAATTCCCATTCTATGGGAAATATTTCATGCTAATTTATCCATCCCGCAAAAAATGGTAAATTTTGTTATATTCTCTTTGATTATATAACAAAAGGAGAAGATTTGCAACGAAGACGCCCTTACCGCCCTCCATCCTTCGAACGTCCTCTGTTTACTGACTTTTTCAGATAAGAATATACCCGATCCAGACCGACTGCCAACAGATAAATATATCCCATAGAACTTATAAACAGCACCAGCGTATTGGATCCGCTCATTACCTTCCCGGAATAGTGCGCAAGATACCGGTGCAGAAATACATGGTGGATCAGGAAAAAGGCATATGAGTGCCGTCCGATAACAGTGATAAAATCCCTGATCCTCTCTCCCCTCGTCCACTCGGCAGCCTCCATGATGATCATATAACAGGAAATCGTCCTGATAAAAATTTTAATGTATGAATTGATCGGAAACGCTGCCCCCTCCGCTGCAAGCAAAAGGATAAAAAGCACAAGAGCGACCGCCGCCGCAATCCGCCGCCCGACAGCAAACTTCTTCTTGTCTGCGCCAAGACGGATCATCTCAATCATCATTCCCAATACAAAATAAAAACTGCATACAATCAGATTCTTCTCGATCACCATCGGAAACGGATTGGCAAATAACAGCCAGACGCTTCCCGCCAGAAAAACAACCGGCAGGATGTATTTATTTTTTTTCATGATCTTACGATAGAGCGGGAATAAAAGATACAGCATGATGATCATCCCAAGAAACCATTCTCCCAACAGATAAAAAGTCGGAAGATAATCATTCAGATATCCGTCCATCCCTATGACTGTCAGCAGAAAATTCACCTTAGGCGCTTCCGGCATGCCTCCCGTCTGATAAAAATAGTCCAGAAACGCAAAAAGATACGCCAGCCAGAACAGTGGAAATATGCCTGAAAACCTTTTTTTATAAAACTCTTTTAATGAAATTTTTTCCGAATACTGAAAGATCAGAGCAGCGCCGGATACCATAAAAAAGGCGGACAGCGCAAGCGGCGCAAGAATATGGGAAACGCTTTTATAAACCTCAAGCTTTGCGTTGACGCCAAACACCTCCGCCGCAACCGTAAAATGATACATTGTCACCATGATAAAGCTTAATATCCTAACCAAATCAAGATAAAGAATCCTCTCCTTTTTCAACTGACACTCCTCCCTTGTATCCCATAACTTCTAGGCGTTTGCGAAACGCCAT
>DLOQ01000177.1:10277-34076 GCA_002479655.1 Lachnospiraceae bacterium UBA7480 | reverse complement strand
CGTCCTTCTGACATTGAACAGCAGGAGGGGCGTATTTTACGACAGGGCAACCTTAATCCGAAGGTCAAGATTTTCCGCTATGTAACGGAAGGAACCTTTGACAGTTATTCGTGGCAGCTCATTGAGAACAAGCAGAAATTTATCGGTCAGATCATGACAAGCAAATCTCCGGTACGTTCCTGTGAGGATGTGGATGAAGCAGCACTTACTTATGCGGAGGTCAAGGCTCTGGCAACAGGAAATCCCTACATCAAGGAAAAGATGGACCTCGATATTCAGGTTTCAAAACTGAAACTAATGAAAGCAAACCATACCAGTCAGAAATACCGACTGGAGGACAACATCGCAAAGCATTATCCTCAGCAGATCACGATTTTAAAGGAGCGTATCAGCGGGATGCAGGCGGACATTCAGACTGCAAAAGCAAATCTTCCGGTGGACAAAGAGCAGTTTTCCATGAAAGTGGGGGACAAGCTCTATACGGATAAGAAAGAAGCCGGAACAGCCCTTGTGGAGATGTGTAAAGAAATAAAAACAGTCAATGCCCCTGCGGTCATTGGCGAATATGCAGGTTTTAAGATGGCAGTATCTTTTGATGCGTTCAACCACAAATTTGTGATGAACCTGAAAGGTCAGCTTTCCCACAATCTGGAAGTCGGTTCAGACCCACTTGGTAACATCTCCCGTATCAATCATGCTCTGGAGTCCATGCCAAGGCAGCTTATGGAAGCCCAGACAAAACTTGAAACTGTGGAGCATCAGCTTGAAACCGCAAAGGTGGAAGTAACCAAGCCTTTTGCACAGGAAGCGGAGCTTGCGGAGAAGTTGGAGCGTCTGTCAGCATTGAATGCCCTGCTTAACATGGATGAAAAGGGTAATGATGGGATTGATATGGATGATGAACCAGAAGCTCCAAAGAGTGAAAAAGAGGTTGCAGACCGTCCGGCGAAGAATATTCCGATTGCAGAGAAAGCAGTGGGTACAGAGCAGGATAAGGGCATCAGACAGTATGCAGATGCACCTGCAGAAAGAGTGTCCCTGAAGGTAAAGTTGGAAGCAATGAAAGCAAAGGTTGCAGGAGCTGAAAAGCCGGGCAAACAGATGGACAAAGGAAAAGAGGTGACTATATAACTGAAAAGCATATTACATAAAATTCACAAAAATTTTATTGCAAAAGCCAGGATAACATCATAAAATATAGTTGAGGAAGTATGAATAAGAGAAGATAAGCCACACTAATAAAGGAGGTGTTTTTATGGCAACTTCAAGTATCACTAAGAATTTTATCATATCCGGTCAGAAACAGGTGGAGATGTTTGCTGATGCGATTGAAGCATCTGCCAAAAACCGTCCTGTACGTGTTCCGGTATCCGCAAGAGAAATAACGGAAGAAGCGGAATTGATAGAATTTATGGAAAAATGGGAGAAGGCAAATGTTGGAAACAAATAAATTTTCTGTTATCAACATACGGCGGTATCTCAATAGCGATAACCCAAAACTCGGAGAGAGCAGGCTTCTTCAAGTTCTCTCCGGTTTTTCTTGTCCGAAGAACCCGGATGTTGAACGCTTTTTAAAGAAAAGCTCCATAGAATTTACAAAAAAGAACCAGTCTGTTACATATCTTGTCTTTGATGTAAGCAGCATGGAATTGGTAGGATATTTTACCATAGCATTGAAGCCGCTGACAGTCAGAGGAGAAACAGTAAGTAATACAGTTAAAAAGAAGCTGATGCGTGTCAGTGAGCTGGATGAACAGTCACAAACATATACAATGTCAGCATATTTAATTGCGCAGCTTGGAAAGAATTTCAAAAATGGAGCAGAAAAAAAGATTACTGGTGAGGAATTGCTTGAACTTGCTTGGGACATTGTTGAAAAGATGCAGTACATGGGTGGTGGAATGGTAACATTTCTGGAAGCAGAGAACAGTGAGAGGTTGCTATCATTCTATCAGGCGAACCGTTTCCAGACATTTGATACCCGGCAGACCGCAACAGATTCGGAAGAACCGCATGAGCTTGTGCAGCTTTTAAGGTTGCTCTAAAAGCAAACTAAATATTAACCATAAAGGTGTATGGAAAAAGAGAAATCAAGTCCATACACCTTTTTATATTTTAAGATACCGTCTTGTGAATTTACAAGGCGGTATTTTTGCGTTTGAAAAGGAGAAAAATTATGGCAGACGAAAGAACAGAAAAACAAAAAGTACAGGAAATCACAGACAAGCTGGAGGAAGGGTTAAAGGAACTATTTGAGAGCGAAAAGTACAAGACTTATCTTTCCACCATGTCAAAATTTCATAATTACAGCTTTAACAATACGTTACTTATCGCCATGCAAAAGCCGGAAGCAACACTTGTAGCCGGATATAAGGCATGGCAGAAGAATTTTGAAAGACACGTCAATAAAGGAGAAAAGGCAATCCGTATTCTTGCCCCTGCCCCTTACAAAATCAAAGAGGAACGGGATAAAATGGACCCTGTGACGGGAGAGATGATGTTTGATGAAAACGGTATGCCCCAAAAGGAACAGGTAGAGGTCACGATTCCGGCATTTCGTGCCGTGTCTGTATTTGATGTATCACAGACAGACGGAAAGCCAATTCCGGAGCTGGAAGCACAGGAGTTGTTATCTACAGTGGAGGGATATGATGATTTTGTGCAGGCACTTATGAATGTTGCCCCGGTTCCTATTGGCTTTGAGGATATTCCCGGTGATTCCAAAGGATATTTCCATACTGAGGAAAAGCGGATTGCGGTGCAGGAGAATATGAGCGAGAGTCAGACTTTAAAGACCATGGTGCATGAGGTGGCTCATTCCATGCTTCACAATAAAGAAATCAACCGGGATGATTTGGTGGAAGCAGCTGCAAAAGACAGAAATACAAAAGAAGTAGAAGCAGAAAGCGTTGCCTATACGGTATGCCAGCATTTTGGCATAGATACCTCTGATTATTCCTTTGGTTATATTGCAGGGTGGAGCAGTGGCAAGGATATGAAGGAACTGAAATCTTCACTTGATACAATCCGAAAGACTGCATCGGAGCTTATTACAGGAATTGAGGGAGCATTAAGGGAATTGCAGCTTAATCGTGAGATGGAACAGGAACAGAGAAAAGAGTGTATCCTGCTGATACAGAATGAGGATTTGACGGAGTTCAGCCTTGTCGATGTCCGTGGAATGGATACGCAGGAGCTTGTGGCTGCTCTTACTAACATGAGTGAGGATGATAAACTCAGTATACAGGCATACTTGGAAAGTAAAGGTGCATGGACTACAGAGCTTGGCAATGAGAAATCAAGAGAATTTGAGGAATATCATCTTGATGTTCGTTACAATCTTGATACAGATGAGATTATTGATGTGAAAGCAAAAATTGCAGAGCAGATTGACAGTAATCATTCGGTTATGGAACAGGCAGAGCAGCTTATCAATCAGTTGGAAGCGAAGAAAAACATATTTACATCAGATGAGCGAAACCTGATTGTGAATTACGCTTATAAGCTTGATGATATGGACAAGACGAGGGAGCTTGCAGAAAAGCTGGCGTATCAGATTGAATATGCACAGCAGGATGTGGGTCTGACTATCATAGATGCACAGGCAGAGATTGATGCACTTCCAGACCCGATGATTGGTTTGTCTGAAATGCGTGAGTACGGTTATACATGGAATGAAATGCTACCACTGACGCAGGAGAAAGCATTGGAATTGTTTGACCATGACTTACCTGTGTATCTGTTACACAATGACGGTTCGGAAACCACGGTAGAAGATAGAAAACAGATTACGGAGCATGAAGGAATTTTTGGCATTGAAAAAGGTGATTGGGAAAATGAAAGAAAACTTCGTTCCATGCAGGCTGAACTTTCGGACAATGAAATAAATAAAGAAGCACAGCTTTTGTATAGCAGCTCTGACAAGTATGGTATTTATCAGTTGAAGCATAATCTGGAACTGGATCATCTGCGGTTTGAGGGTACAGAGTCTTTAAAGCGTATGGGTATTACGAAGGACAATTTTGATGCTATTAAGCCGGAAAATTATGAACTGATTTATGTAGGAGAGCTGTCTGAACTGCAAGAGCAGACAGAGGGCGAAACGCTGGAAGCAATCTATGAGAAATTCAATATAGACCACCCGGAAGATTACAGAGGGCATTCACTGTCTGTCAGTGATATTGTGGTCCTGCATCAGAATGGGGAAAACAGTGCCCATTTTGTGGATTCTTTTGGATTTACCGGACTTCCTGATTTTATTCAGATATTGGAGGGAGTAAAAGAGCAGGAAGCGGAGATTGACACCTCTGGACAGGATGTCCATAAGTCAGAGCCGGAGAAACAGGAGAAGGAAACTTCGGACAACACGTTGGAAGATGGGGATGAAATCATTGACCTTGGTGATGAAAAGGAACAGGTGCTTGCAGATATGAAAAAGTCCTTGGAGATTGGGGAAGAAACCGAACTTGCCTTTCAGATTGCAGACCGCTATATCAGTATCCAAGAGGTGGATGGTGGCTATGATTATTCCATTATGGGAGCTGATTATAAGGAGATTGACGGTGGAGTTTATGACAATCCGGATGTTACAATTAGGGAAGCACTGACTGACATTGTAGAAGATTTGAAAGCGGCTCCAGACCATAACGGGGCAAAAGGGAATATTAAGGACGATGATGAGCTGATACCGATTGATTATGATGGATTGATGGAAAAGGTTGAGGAAGCCAATGAAGTTGTACCAAAAAATCAAGAGAGCAGCATCATAGCAGATTTCAGGGCAAAGACCAATGAAATGTTCCATGACATTAGTGAAATGAATCCGGCAGAAATAGAAGAAACGATAAAATGCCATGTACAGGCAAAGATTGATGAGTATGATATTGATGCCACAATCATTGATGCTGTTGTTGTAGGAAGCAGGTGCAGAGGTCTGGAGAAGGACAGCTCTGATCTTGATGTGGTGGTGGAGCTTTCCACGAATGAGAGAGAGGATGATTTATTCAATGCGTTTAATGAGGACGGGTTGCATATCGGTGAGGTAAGAGTTGACATCAATCCGATTACTGCCCAGCGTACCGGAACACTGGAAGCTTATCTGCCACAGGCTGAGGAGTATCTGGAGAGCATCAGACAGGAAAGGGAGCAGGAGCTGACACAGGGCGAAATGGAGAAAGAAGAGGTTGAAGTAACATTGATGGTATCCGAGTGTGGAGAGTTTCATAATTTGGGAGAATTTTATGAGAATATTCCCACAGTAGAGGAGGCAATCGCTATCTGGAAACAGATACCGCCGGAGCGAATGCATGGTATTCCTGCAATTGGCATCAATGTTCACAGACCAAGCGAAGAAACCTATATGGATGATGAAGTTGACCTGTTATCTGGTAACCGGATTGATTTGGAGATATTGGAACATATCCCGAACATAACCAGTGAACCGAAGGCTATGGAAGTCATTGCAGAGCTTGTGGCAAAGTTACCGGAAATGGAGATAGATGGTGTCATGTCTGAAGATATGGAAGCAAAGGTATGGGAGAAACGTATGCCGGATTTGGAACCTGCAGAACAGCTTGCTGTTGAAATTGACCGTTTTAGCCATGATTATGATGTTTATTCCTACCGCAACAACAACCCAAATATGACGGAGAGCGTGTCAGAGATTTACGAGATGATAGTTCAAGGGAATACGGAGCCTATTACAGACTGGTTGAACGAGGTTATTTCTGAGGGAGCTTTGCCGGACGAAATGCAAAGGGCAAAAGTATTGCTGGAAAAATTGGCTGAATACAAGCCTCTTGCCAAGATTGAAGAAATGGAAGAACAAAATTATAACATGATTGACAATGTGCTGAATAATGGTGCAGAGAAAGCACAGAGGGAAGCAAACAAAAAGGATCAGGAACAACCTGCGGTAAAAGTTTCCTTAAAAGCTCGATTGGCTGAGAAAAAAGCACAGGTAGTAGGTTCGGGACAGGAACATGAGGTACAGGAAAATACAAAGAAAAGTAACAGGGAGATGAAGCGGTAATCTTGGAAGTTATCGGGTTCTTGATGTAGATAAATTTGTTTTCAAGAGATAGCTTACAAATCCTAAATAGGAAAAAAGATACGAAGCATCAGCCATAATGTTGGCTGGTGCTTTTTGAATATTATGATTTAAGTTGACAGCTAATTCAAATTAGTTTATAATGAGGCTAATTCAGATTAGCTAATACGGAGGCACGATTATGACGACAAAGGAAAAGATACTAAATGAAGCACTGATTCTTTTTTCTGAAAAAGGTTACAGTGATGTTTTTGTTGGGGATATTGCTACAGCGGTTGGAATTAAGGCGCCATCCTTATACAAGCACTTTAAGGGTAAGCAGGAGATTTTTGATTCCTGTGTAGAAAAATTCTTTGAGAGAATGACTCAGATTAGAAATGAACTGTTTCTTCCGGATACGCCGCAGTCAGATGTATCTTACGAAACAGCGGATACAGAGAAGATTACAGAATTTGCAATCGGACTGTTTATGTTCTATTGGAAAGATGATATCGCATCCAGGTTTCGGAGGATGCTGATGATTGAGCGCTATCGTAATCCTGAACTGAATAGAATTTATGAGGATTTCTTTGTAAATGGTGCAGTTGAATATGAGGAAAAGGTATTTGCTGAACTAATAAGCGCTGGAGTTATTAAAAAGGAGGATCCACATATTATTGCGCTGCGTTTTTATTCGCCTATTTATTACTTATTGCAAAAGTATGATATGTATCCGGATAAAGAAGAGGAAGCAAAGGGTGAGCTTATTTCTTCGATACGGGAGTTTTGTCAGACATATAAAGGGAAAGATAGTAGGAATGATGGGATAATTAAGAATGACAAAGAGAATGATTAGCTGTTTCATAGTTGAAGAATGTTTTCCGGCTGCGAAAAGAGTCATCAGATGTGCTATAAAAAAAGACACGGTATTTGATGTGAGAAAACTGCGTAAGGAAATAAGCAGGCTTCCATCGGAATATGAACTGAGGAAGATAGATTCACTTATTTACGATAAATGTCTGAATTCCCAACAACGGTATCTGCTGATTTGCTTTGTGCAAAAGAAATTGAATTTCCGGAGGAATTGGGAGATTCTGTTCGGTTTACAATTAGTATTGATGAAGAGACTGAGGGAGATGTAACTATCACTTTATTCAAAATAGGTATACATAGCGTATTAAGTTTAATTGAAATCATTTTATGTTGCTCATGTCATTAGGCACTACCTGGAATAAGGAGGAAGAAAACGTATGAAGGCAAAGGCTTTAGACTGGTATAAGAAGAACTGGACATTGGATATCAAGAATATGTCTTGGGTAGAGAACACGCCAAAAGAGGTCGATTTCATTATCGAAATGTGTGAGCTTAAGGGTGGCGAACGCATTTTGGATTTGGCATGTGGATATGGAAGGCATGTATTGGAGTTCGCCAAGCGTGGTTACGAAGTAATCGGAGTTGATATTACAGATATATACATTGAAGATGCACGAAAGACTGCACAAAGCATGGGATTAACCAATGCATTATTTTTCTGTCAGGATATACGGGAAGTGACATTTTCTGATGAATTTGATGTGGTGCTGAATTTAGGAGATGGTGCGATTGGGTATCTGGAGAATGAAGAAGAAAACTTAAAAATCTTTGATGTAATTAGCCGGGCATTGAAAAATCAAGGACAGCACGTTTGTGATCTGGTGTGTGGAGATTATGCCGATGCACATTTTCCTGTGAAAATATGGGATGCGGGAGAACAAGCGATTTCGTTATCGGAGTTTGACTGGAATCCTGATACACGAATTATGCTGTTTGGGAATCAGGATTTTGCGTATGGAGAAAGGATTACAAAGCCGGAGATTTTGGAAGGAGACCCGACACGAATTTATACTTTGTCAGAGATTAAGGACATTATGATACGTAGAAATATGAAAGTATTGGATGCGTTTGCAGGATACAGTAAGAAGGCATCAAGTGCGAAGGATTTTCAAATGCTTGTGCACAGCAGAAAAGAAGTGCATTAGATAACTTCAAGGTTGTAGATTTGGCAAACTCCGATTAAGGAGCATGGATTTACTTTAGATTATACGAAGTCCTTGATAAAACATATCCCCTGTTTCATTGTTCTCGTTATATAACAATGATTATAAAACAGGAGATTCTATGCCACCAAAAGCAGAAATTACAAAAGATATGGTGGTAGAAACCGCTTATCTAATGAAGGTTGACGGGCAATCTAATTTTATGCTAGGGATTGGACTGAACTATATTCGATTTGCAATTCAGGAACCATATTTATTTCGTTTTTTATTTCAATCCGGTTATGCTGTAGGAAATAATCTATGAAATTAGCTGACGCTGTCATGCAATATAATAATATTGAGTGTATAGATTTTACTGTAGAAAAAAAGAAATTTAAGGATTAAACGAAAGGAGAATCTATCATGAGAGTGATTGAATATTTTACAACAGATAAGAAGGAGCATTGGTTAAATGAAATAGAAAAGTGTGACTGGGGTGCAGGCCAATATCTGTGTCAACTTCTAAGAGAAAATAAGCTGAAAAAAATGGTTGGACAAACAGCTCTTTTACTTATGCTTGTAGATGAAGACAGACTGGTGGCGTTTTGCAGTTTTGCACCATTAGACGATATTCAGCCTACTGATTTGTCTCCATGGATTGGCTTTTTGTATACATTTCCTGATTATCGGGGACACCGTTATGCGGGAATACTTTTGGATTATGCAGAGAGCATTGCAACCGTTATGGAGCGGGAATACATATATATTTCTACTAATCATACTGGTTTATATGAGAAATACGGATATGAATTTTACAAAATGGAAAAGGATATAGGTGGTGAGGATTCCAGAGTATATCGCAAAGCACTTGCGGTAGAGGGAGAGGATAAAGATCGTCGATACGAAAACGGTGCTATATGGAAAGCACAGATTGTTAAAGCAGCAAGAAACGGTGTTGATATGACAGCTTATTGTGGATTCTCCTGTAATCATTGTTTCCTTGGGGAATGGTGTGGAGGCTGTAGGTCAGCATTTAGCTGTTGTTCCTATGGAGCATTTCATGAAAGTGGAGAATGTCCCAATATTAAGTGTTGCCAGGAAAAAGGAATTGACGGCTGCTATGAATGTCATGAATTGGAAAAGTGTACAAAAGGGTTTTATCAGCCGGATAACGATGGAGCTAATGCCTGCAAAGCTCAGGCGATGTTCATTCATAAATACGGAAAAGAAAAGTTCTTTGCTGTGCATGACAGGCTGCAGGGGCTTTATGATTTCAAGAAAACGCAGGAAGTACTGGATACCAGTATAGAGGAAGGATTAAAGATACTGGAGAATACATTGCTTGATTAATGATAAGTAAAGGACAAAAAGAAAAAGGTTGGGCGATAAATCGGAATTGAGCGAGGTGTAAAGTATGAGAAAGTTTCAAATTATGTATTATGTAGGTGCAGCAATTAGTATGCTGGTGGGACTGTGGCACTTTATGGTGCCGTGGATGTTTGGATGGGCTTCGTATATTCCATATGCTACGCTGGTAGTTTCCATCTATTATGTGAATCTGTGTTTTTCGTTCTTATTGTCGGGGTTAAGCTTGATTTTGCTTTTATGGGGAAAAAAAGTATTTGCAAAGAATAAAGAAGCATTAGTTCTTTACGGCTTTTTACTCCTACTTTGGATATTTCGTGTGCTTATTGCAATCGTTTATCCATGCCCACCAGAATCAAATCTATGGATGTCTTATGGACAGTTTGGCGGCTCTTTTTTAGTGATGTTTCTGTTGCTTGCACCATTTCTTCGCATTGCTGAGGCAATGTGGGAAAGCAAAAAGTGAAGTGACAATATGGGACAGATAGCAAATCGGATGTTAATTGAAATCATTTTTAAAGTAAAGGAAAAACTAAAAAATGGTGAGTGAAAACAGTCGGAAAATGGTGAAAAACAGAAAAAATAGTAGATATGGAGTGTTACGTTTATGGAAATATGGACAAAACAATTTCAGATTTTGACGGATATCAATTTGGTATGGGACTTTTTCGTGGAAATTTATGACCGGGAAAAAGGCGGTGGGGTTGCCGCTCCGTTTTATGAGTACGCAGTTCAATCGACATGGATGGATAAGACCTACCAATATTTAAATCGACTTTGGTTTGACGGCGAAAAAGTCGTTGGATTTGTGTTTAACGAGTCTCCGGTGACGGATATTTATTTCAAGGTACGCCCTGGCTATGAGTTTCTCGCCTCGGAAATGGTGGATTATGCGACAGTGCATATGCCGGATTTTGGCGGAAAACAACAGTTTATGTTGTTTAACGGTCAGGAGTTTCTCATGGAGGAGGCAGGAAAACGCGGTTTTAGACTGCTTTACGATTACGAGGATCGAAATTTTGACTTTGTGAACGAGCTGGATTATGCACTTCCAGACGGATTCCATTTCGTAAATCCCGCAAACGCAGATCCCATAAAACTTGCGAGGTGTTGTTGGTACGGGTTTGAACATTATAAAAGAGGAAAATTTGAAAATTGGGAGAAGCCTGTGCTCAGCGAGGAATGGACGCAACATAAACAATATATCGGCTGGNNCGCTGTGAGGCCGCCATTTTATCCCCGTCCCCACATGCAACGCCCCAGTTTGACATTATTATTGCCGATGAGGAGGGCGAATACGCCTGCTTTTCCGGCATGTGGTGGGTACCCGAGAATAAGCTGGCGTACATGGAGCCTTTATGTACAATCCCGAAATACCGGAAAAGGGGGCTTGCCTGTGCTGCGCTTTCCAGACATTACCACAGAATGAAGGCACTGGGGGCGACGCATATGACAGGCGGAGGCGATCCGTTTTATGAAAAAATTGGCTATGGGAAGGGAAGCCACTGGTATTGCTATGGAAAATAATATAGGTATAAAAGCGAACCTTTACCCTTTCTTTAACATATCTTTGCGATTTATTAATAAAAAGGGATTAAACTTCTTCTTATAAAAAGAGGAGGATTGGCTATGAACAAATATTATCTGGAGACGCAGATGCTGTCTAAAAAATACGGTCAGACATATGCCGTGAACAAAGTAAATATTCATGTGAAGCAGGGGGATATTTACGGATTGATTGGACCAAACGGTGCAGGCAAGACCACGCTTATGAAAATGATAAGCGGATTTGCCACTCCTACAGAAGGAGAGGTGCAGTTGTTTTCGGAGGAAGATAGGACAAGAAGAATAGGCGTGCTCATCGAAAACCCCGGACTTTATGGGAATATGAATGCTTTTGAAAACATGCGGTTACGTGCTGTTGCCATGGGCGTCTATGACAGAAAGAATATCATGGAAATTCTTGATTTTGTCGGACTGTCAGGCGATTTGAAAAAGAAAACGGGAAAATACTCTCTGGGAATGAAGCAGAGGCTTGGAATTGGGTTTGCCTTAATCGGGCATCCGGATTTTTTGATACTTGACGAGCCAATCAACGGCCTTGACCCGCAGGGAATTGCGGAAGTCCGGGAATTGATTCTGGAACTGAACAGAAAGGAAAGCATGACTATTATGATATCCAGTCATATTCTCGAGGAGCTTGGCAAGGTTGCCACGACATTCGGGATCATTGAAAAGGGCAGATTGATTTTAGAACTGTCACAGGCACAGCTTAAGCAACAATGCGAGGAGAGGGTGGAAATCGTATCTACGGATAATGGTAGAGTTGCAATAACGTTAGAAGGAATGGGAATTAGACAATATCGTGTTATATCGGCTGACACGGTATACGCATATGGATGTATGCAGAGAGTTGACGAGATCAGCAGGCAGCTTGTGGAAAGAGGCGTTGCAATCCGTCGGATTGGCGTAGCGGGGACGTCGCTGGAAGATTTCTATTTAAATACTCTTAAAGGAGGTGCGGCATCATGATAAATCTTATGAAAATGAATGGAATCAGGATGTTTCACAGCAAGCTGTTTTATGTGATGATGATACTGTGCTTTGGAATTTTTCTGTTTTTTGCTTCATTGGAAATCGATCCTGAGACACAGGAGCTTGACCGAATCATCATGGAGGAAGAGGGAATTGATGCGGATGAGGCGAGGTTTGGCACAACAGTGGGCGGCACTCTGACTCAGGACACTCCGCTGGAAGATGTCTATGCGGAGATGGTTGGCAGCGGAGTTCTGCTTATATTTGCCGGTGTTTTCGCAAGTGTTTACAGCGATGAGGAGAGAAAAAGCGGGTTTTTGAAGAATCTGACAGTTGGAAGAAGCGGGAAAAAATATATCTTCGCATCGAAAGCTCCGGTATTGCTTCTGTTTTGTTTCCTGCAACTGATGGTATGTCTGGCAGCGGTATGGCTGGGCATCAACAGTGCAGGAGAGCATCGCGTGATCAGTGTGGAAAATCTGGCGGTTTACATCCTAACAGAGACGCTTCTGCATACGGCTTTTGGCATTTTTCTTATGGTGTGTTATGAGGTGTTCCGTAAAATTGTAGTGAATATTCTGCTGGCGGTATTTACAGCTTTGAATCTTAGCGGCTTTGTCCTTTCCTTATTGGAAACAAAAATCAGCGTCTTCCGCACGTTTACAGAAGCGCTTGGAGGCAGATTGGAAATGACGCAGTATCTTCTTGTCACAAGAGCAAGAAATATGCAGGTCAATGAAAATGTGTTTCCCTTTGTGCCAAGCCTTGTTGCAGCGCTCATCGGATTGGCGGTTTATATGACGCTTGGAATGGTAATCTGCAGCAGGAGAGATACTGTTTAATGGTAAAGGAAACGGGAGGCAGCCATGAGCGTTATTCTATGGAAAACAGCTTCAGGTATATTATTTTTGGTATGTCTGTCACTAGGAATTCGGCTTATTTTGTTCAGGCAGCAGATGAAATCCATCTGCCGCCAACTGCGCATTCACAGGACGGAGGACAGCAATGCCGATATATGGCTGGATATTGTGAAAACTCCTTTTCATGAGCTTCAAAAGGAATTGAATGATACGATAAAAAAACAGCGTGAGGAAAGAAAAAAATACAGGGAGCAGGAGCAGGCGTTCCGGGAGTTTGTTTCTAATGTGTCCCATGATATACGCACACCGATTACGGCTGTTTCGGGATATTTTCAACTTATTCTAGATACAGAGGATGAGGCAAAGCGGGGGCAGTATGCTCGCATCATTACCGGGCGGCTTAGAGATTTTCAAGCCATGCTGGAGGATTTCTACGCTTATGCGACTGTGACGGTCGGCGATAGGAAAACAGAGATGGAAAAGTGTAATGTGACGCGCCTTGTTAGCGAAAGCCTGTTTCTATATTATCAGGAGATAGAGGCAGAATTTGGAGTGCCGACGTTGCTTTTCCCGGAAAAGGAGATTTTTTGCATTTGCTTCGGAACACGCACTCAGACGGGTAATCCAGAACTTAATCGTGAATGCGCTGCGTCATGGCTGCGACAGCCTTACGGTGGTGGTTGAGGAAACCGTAAAGGTAAGGATAAGGTTTGAGAACCAGACAAAGGAACCTGTTCCGGAAAACCTGCAGAGGGTATTTGAACGATGCTACAAAACGGATGAAGCAAGGACAGGCACAGGCTCCGGGCTCGGACTTTGTATTGTGAAGGCATTGGTAGAGGAAATGAATGGAACGGTCATGGCGTATGATGCCGGGAACAGTCGGTTTGGGATTCTGGTTGAGTTAGAGTCCATGAATACCAGAGTGTAGATTTTGGAAAGGACGAAAATGGAGAATATATTAATCATAGAGGATAACGATGAAATCAATACTTTATTAAGGGAATTACTGAAGAATGCCGGCTATGGAGTAAAACAGGCATATTCAGGCTCAGAGGGATTGTTGTATTTTTCTGGAGAAAGCTATGCGCTTGTCCTTCTGGACCTTATGTTGCCCGGCATGACGGGCGAAGCAGTCCTCGCCGGAATCAGGGAACAATCGGACATTCCAGTCATGATTATTTCTGCGAAAACGGACATGGAAGGAAAGGTCTGTCTATTACAGACAGGTGCGGATGACTATATTACAAAGCCCTTTGACACAAGAGAAGTTCTGGCCAGAGTGGAGCTGTTGTTGAAAAGGGGAAAAATGTCCGTGCAGAGAAAACTCATTTTTCAGGAATTGCGCATGGATACGGAAAAACACACTGTCTCTGTGAATGGAAGTCCTCTTTCACTTACAAAGCAGGAGTTTGCGATTTTGGAGCTTCTCATGAAACAACCAGATAAGATTTACAGTAAACAGGAACTTTATGAGCTGGCGTGGGAAGAATATTACCTGGGCGAGGATAAGACAATCAATGTACATATCAGCAATATTAGGAAGAAGATAAAGCAATATTCCGAACGGGAATATATTGAAACCGTGTGGGGAATAGGATTCCAAATAAAAAAATGAATATGTTTCATCAAAGAAGTTGGGAGATATTATGAATAAACGTGTACGACAATATATAGGATTGCTTTCGGCGGTGCTTGCTTATTACGCTGTTCATGAAGGCGCACATCTAATTTACGCACTTTCGACAGGAGTATTCCGGCAGATTAACTTTATGGGAATCGGTATGCAGATTGAAATAGTTGAGGAACAGATGAGTGACACCGGGCTTGCCATTTTCTGTAGTGTTGGTGCTGTGGCGACAATGCTTGTGGCGTATGTGCTTACATTGACAGCACCTCGAATATGCAAAGCCAGGTCTAAAATTTTCAAGGCATGTATGTATTATATTACTATTGCCATGCTGCTGCTTGATCCGCTGTATCTGAGCATATTGTGCGGATTTTTCGGCGGTGGTGATATGAACGGGATTGCTCTTTTGCTTTCCGAGTGGCTGGCGAGATCTTTCTTTGGAGTGTTATTGGTAATAAACTGCGTGATATTTTGGAAGGTGGTTCTTCCCAAATATAAGGAAGCATTTGCAGAACAATGAATTTCCGTAGAAAGGGAGGGCAAAAGTATATGAAAAAAAGAATTGTGTTTGAACTGGCAGCAGGTATACTGATTCTGGTTTCAGCATTATATACTTATGTTCCGAAGTCACAGTATATGTATGAATTGACCTTTATTTCCAACATGGCTGGAGCAGGTCTATTACTTTCTGATGCGATTTATGCGTCTGTAAAGCGAAAATGGCTGCCGAGTGTTTTGTTTTTGATTGAAACAGTAGCAATCAGTATTGTGTTTTTGATTGCTGGTGGGTGTACGGTATCAGGTCTGGCACATTTTAATTACAGCGGTGGCATGTTTTTTCTGCATGTCGTGAATCCGATAGTGTTTATGGGATTCTATTTGTTGGTGGAAGCAAAAAGAATATTCAATGTTGCAGAGATTGCATGGTCGCCAATATTTGTATTGCTATATTTATTATTCGATTACATAAGGTTTCGGTTCGTGGGAAGCTTTGTATATGGACTGTTTCCAACAGAAAAAATGAGTTTGCTGAACGCTATGGTTATAGGGATTATCATGTATATATTGGTAGGTACCTGGGGGCTTTTAATCTGCTCGGTTGGAAGGTTGGTGAAAAACATTACAGATTGAAGATAACCGTAAGTAATCTAAAAATATGGCGTTATACGCATGAGAATTATTAGAATTTTTGGAGGCACGATATGGTATCTAGGTTATCTATAGTAATGATTATTGTAAATGTGATTTTGGGTGTTTTGATTCCCACTGTTCTTATGGTATATTTCAAAAAAAAATATAAGTCAGGTATCAAAAGCTTTCTGGTGGGTTGTGTCACCATGTTGGTATTTGCAATGGTGCTTGAGCAGATTGTCCACAACATAGTCCTAGGATCTGCGGCCGGTGCAGTGATACAGGGTAATATTTGGCTGTATGCGCTTTATGGCTCTCTGATGGCAGGGTTGTTTGAGGAGACAGGACGTTTGCTTGCCATGCGCTATGTACTGAAGAAAGAACACGTAAATGCCCATAATGCGCTGATGTATGGCGCAGGTCATGGCGGGTTTGAAATGTTTATGGTTCTTTCCATTGGAATGATAAATAACCTTGTTTATTCGGTTATGATTAATCTGGGACAGACACAGATGCTTCTTGAACCTCTGGATGAGACTTCCAGATTCACGCTGCAGGCAGCATTTGAAGCTTTGATTCAGACGCCATCCTGGCATTTTATCTTAAGTCCTGTAGAACGATTTGCCGCAATTACTGCACAGATTGGATTATCTGTAATTGTCTGGTATGCCGCTGTGGGTAAGAAAATCAAAGGCAGACTATATATTCTGGCAATCCTTTTACATGCTGTTTTAGACGGCACTGCGGTGTTGGCGGCGAAAAGCGGGATGTCTCTGATCCTTGTCGAGACGCTTGTCTGGCTGACAGTGGCTGGCATTGTGCTGATTGCATGGAATGTCTGGAAAAAGGAAAGAAAAGAATAAAGGCTGGTGGATAGTCATGAAACGATTAGAAGGAAAGCGAGGGTGTAAGCATATGTGGATTTACATAACAGTGGGAGTTTTGCTTGCGTTTGCTATTTATTTATCTGTTCAGTGGATACGGTGCAGCATGGCGGTAAAGGAGAGTAAAGATCGTCTTGCCACTTACAATGTCCAAACGGCAGCACTAAGTTATGGCGATATGACCTATGTTGATTCGGGCAAGGGTGAGGTGATTTTATCCATTCACGGCATTTTCGGCGGCTATGACCAGGCTTATGATACCTGTAAGGACTTTTGTTCCAATTATCGAATCATCGCCCCTTCACGGTTCGGATACTTGAAAAGTGATGTTTACGGTGACGGTACGCCTGCCAAACAGGCAGAGGCGTATGTGGAGCTTCTGGATAACCTTGGCATTGACAAGGTGTATCTGCTAGCGACATCGGCAGGTGGCAGCATTGCAATCAGATTTGCCCTTGACTACCCAGAGCACACAAAAGGCTTGATTTTATACTGCTCCGCCATGCCGCTCGTGGAGAGACCGCAAAGATTTGCCGAATACGCGGGACCGCCTGCGTTCTTGTGTAATAATTACGCCATGTTCCTGTTAAGTCCTATGTTTGAGCTGATTATGGGGATGGATCCATCTACCATTTACAGTATGTTGCCCGTAAATGAAAGAAAAGATGGCGTAGTGCTGGATGCTTCCATTATCAATCCAGATATGTCAAGAAATTTTGAGGACTACACGGTTGAAGATTTGCAGGTACCTACGTTGATTTTCCATGCAAAGGACGATAAACTGGCAAGCTACGCCGACGTAGAGAGAGCGGTGTCAAGATTCCCAGACTGCACATTTGTTCCCTTTGAAAGTGGCGGACATTTGATGGCAGGGCATGGAGAAGAAATCAAAGAAGCAGTTTCCGATTTTGTGGAAAACAGTTTGCATTGACAAAATAAAAGCGTTTGAAAAGACATGACCGGCACCTTGGTGAATGCTTGCGAATCTGAAATGCAGGTAATAGCTGATGAAAAAGCATAAAATGATGTACGTTTTCCCGCAGAAAATCGGAATTTGTGGAGATTTTTATCATGAAAAAATATTTTTGATAATTTATGGAACTGCCTTATTCATGCTGACCATGGCGTTCTTGTTGACGAGCAATTATAAAGATTATCGTTTCTATATAACGCTAATTATATTGCTTGCAATTGGAAAAATTGTTGAAGGACGGATAAACAAATAACAATATTTGAACTGACAGAGACCGTAAACTTCCAGTTTTTCGTGCGGACTAATCAATTTACATATCGAGGAGGTTTTTTGTATGGAATTACAATTACAGCATTTGTGCAAACATTACGGTACAAAATGCGCTGTTAATCACGTCAGCACTACCCTTACGCCGGGCGTGTACGGTCTGCTTGGCGCAAACGGCGCGGGCAAGACGACTTTAATGCGTATGATTTGCGGGGTACTGAAACCCACTTCCGGCAGACTCTGTCTGGACAGGAAGTCGATTGAGGAATTGGGGGAAGCCTATTACGCCCGCTTGGGGTATATGCCGCAAGACTTCGGCTTTTATCCAGATTTCACCGCCCGCGAGTTTATGCGATACATGGCGGCGGTCAAGGGGCTTGATAAGCGGGAAGTAAAGAACCGAACTGAGGAATTGCTGGAACTCGTCAATCTGCGTGATGTGGCGGACAGGAAAATCAAGTCCTTTTCCGGCGGCATGAAGCAGCGTTTAGGAATCGCGCAGGCGGAACTAAATGCCCCGGATATTCTCATTCTGGATGAACCGACCGCTGGACTTGACCCTAAAGAGCGTGTGCGCTTCCGCAATCTGATATCCGATTTTGCAAAGGATAAAATCGTCATTCTGTCAACGCATATCGTGTCTGATGTTTCCTATATCGCAGATACTATTCTGATGATGAAAGACGGGAAATTATTTTTGCAAGAGCCTATGGCTACCGTCACGGACAGTATCAATGGAAAAGTTTGGGAACTCTTGGTGAGCGACCGGGAAGCCGTAGAATACAGCAGCCGCTTTTCTGTTGTCAACCTGCACCATGAAAATGGAAAGGTGCGGTTGCGTATGATACACGAAACAGCCCCGGTAGCGGACGCTATGACCGTATCGCCAAGCTTGGAGGATTTGTTTTTGTACCACTTCGGAGAAGAAGCAGGAATAGAAAGGAGCGAAAAAAATGCTGATAAAATATGAATTTCTGAAAATCCTGCGAAAAAAATCGACGCTGATCGTCATGTCGGCAAGTCTGCTTGTGACTGCTTTTTTGTTTGGGCTGCCTGCTCTGCAATTCCAGACATACAATCAATCAGGCGTAATCAAAGGGGTAGACGGTATCGCCTATGAAAAGGAGCAGGCAGAAAAATACGCTGTCCCTCTGACAAATGAATATGTCGCGGAAACAATCCGGGAGATTCAGCAGCTTTTTGAAAATCCAGATAATGTGGGATATGACGGCAACGAACAGTTTTTGATTGAGGGCGCATATTGGGAGGGTATCGCTCCCCGTGAAAATCTGCTTAACATGATTGCGAAAAACTACACCAATCCAAACGAGAGTGTGGGCTATAACGCTCTGCCGGCTTTGGATATTTCCGAGGGTACGGACTTCTATGCCGCAAGACAGGAAAAAATCGGAAAGCTGTTAAACGCTTCTTCCCGCGCATTATCCGAGAAACAAAAAGCCTATTGGCAGGATATGAATGGCAAAGTTGATGCGCCTTTTGTTTACGGCTATTACACGGGGTGGAACATTATCATAACCAGCTTTGAACTGCTGATGTTCGCAATCTTAGCAGTCTGCATCGTAATCGCCCCTGTTTTCTCCGGCGAATTTCAAGCCGGTACGGATGCGGTGATTTTATCCGCAAAGTACGGGAGAACGAAACTGATAACAGCTAAAATCATCGCGTCCTATCTGTTTGGCACTCTTGCCTTTACACTCCATGCGCTTGTGGCTCTTGGTCTGCCCCTTGCGGCATTTGGTCTTGGCGGCTGGAATTTGCCGCTGCAAATCGCAGACACCATCATACCGTACCCACTTACATTTTTTCAGGCAACCCTTGTCAATTTGGGAGTGGTTTACCTTGTGCTGTTTGCTATGATTGGTTTTACGCTCCTGCTGTCCGCAAAAATGAAAAGCCCGTATCTTGTATTAATCGTGCTTGTGCCTGTCCTATTCATTCCGTTGTTTCTCTCTCCCAACGGGACGACGGGCGCATACAATTTGACCTTGTTCCTGCTTCCGTACCGTTCTACTATGCCGGAAATCGGGAAATATATCTCTTATCAGTTTGGTGGACTTGTCTTCGACATATTTACCATGAGGGCTATTCTGTATGCGGTACTTACAATGATTATGCTGTCTCTTGCCAAACTCAGTTTTAAGAAACATCAGGTCGCATAAGGGACTATGAAAAAGTAAAAGTCTATGATTATTCTTGTGGTTATAGCTACGGTTGTTGCCTTGGTAGTTACAGTAATATTGCAGTCGTCAAATTTGTCTATCCTCTCCTTTGAAGCGGTTGTGCAGGAAAACGTCACAATGATGGATGGGGAAAACTGTCTGATTGTAAAGCGTACAACGGAGATTGATGGAAATCCGCAAAACTCTCTGCATATCGGGAAGGAAACAAAATATCCGTTAGAGATTTGCAGCTGGGAATTAAGGTCAAGGTCACTTGGAAAGACGCCTTTACGGAAAAAACCCCATTTTATTATACGACTGTTAATGAAATTAAAGTAACAGATAATATTTCATAGCTTTGAAAAATAATAGTATGGCACTGAAGCTATAATTAATTATGCAAAGGAGGGAATATAGATATATTATCGGAAGAATGGATATTATGCCCCATATGTGGCAACAAAACCCGTGTCCGAATCAGAAAAGACACAGAATTGAAAAACTTTCCACTCTACTGTCCAAAATGCAGTCAAGAAAGTTTAATTGAAGTAAAAAATTTAAAAATAACTGTAATCAAAGAGCCAGACGCATTAGACGCAGAGCCGATAAATCAGTAATTACATTTTACTAATTTACCGGCTCTTTTTTTATTGTTTAGGCATATTATTTCGATGAAGGACATCAAGAAAGTATTGAATCATAGGTAAAAGTAGTTCAATGTCCAAATCAGAACAGTCATATAATACGGCAAGTAATTTTTGAAGATTTTGATTTGGGTTATCTGCTTCTGGATAAAAGATACTTTCAGTCGGAATCTTCAGGTATGTAATTAGTGCGACAAGTATTTCGAATTTTGGATTGCCACGACCTGCTTCTATATTGAGTATAGTTCGGGAATCCAAGTTTAAAATTTCAGCAAGTTTTTCTTGGGATAGACCTCGTTTAGTACGAGCATCCTTTACAGCTTTGGCAAGAGCCAGTTTATAATCCTGCATTGTAATTCACCTCGATTGTAGTTTACATTACACATCGGCATGAGTGAATTGCATTGGAATACAGAGTGAATATGGAGTACAGTACATGATAAAACATAAGTGGAAAATACGAGAAAAAAGAATATCAGTAGAAAAAGTAGCAAGAACTTACTACACACATCAAGGTGTATCGTAATGAAGTTAAAAACTTCAATTCGATACACCTTTTTTGATGGGCAAAATCAGAGAGTAGTTTGGTTCTTTTCCGTTTTTCTGTCATTAGTCTGCTGAACTGACGAACTGCGGTTAAGATATTGATTCAGATTATCTAATTTTCTGTTGAGAGCATTGATTTCTTTCTCAGCAGATTTATAGGTTTTCTGTAAGGTTTCTTTCTTCGAATACAAAGAATTGTATTCGTTACGGAGCTTTTCAATATCTAGAGTTTTAGGGTTCATTCCAAGGCGTTTTAACATATTTTCTGCACCGTCATGGAGTATAAGTTCTGTTTCGTGACTTCGCAGGTAAGCATCCGGATTTTTGGATTTTTGATATCGGACATGATAGATATGATTGGTCTGATATTGCTCAGCATATTTCAAAATCTGTCCTAAATCCTTTAACTGATGCTCGGTTTCAACAAGACTGTTTCGTGCAGTTTTGGCAAGAACCGACTTAGCTGCAAGCTGTTTTTCCAACTCGGCAATGGAGCCTGTTTCACTGTAACTGCTGGCAGCAATTTTAAGGTTTTGGATGTACGCCCAGTGCTTCAGACCGGGACTTTGTTCAAACTTTTCTTCCGAGGTGTCAATGAGCTTTTTGGAAGAATAATCTTTGACAAGTTGCTTCTTTCTTGTAGGAAATGGAATACGCTTTTTAGGCTGTATCAATGCCTTTTCTTCGATCCGTTCCTTAATTCGTTCTTTGGTGTATTCCGAACCTAAAGAGTTGGCTCTGCCACGGATAAAATGCTCACAGTCAAGTGGTCGGAATGAGATATATTTTAAAGATTTTTCATCAAAGGTTTCGCCTTTTATCTCGTATCCTTTGGCACGGATAAGGTCAAGAAAGTCCTCATAAGTATCAGCAGTTTGGATGGCTTCGTCAATGTCATTTTTGAGCCTGGTTTTCCATGAGGAATTGTTTTTATTAGAGAGCCATTCCTTGTATGTTTTTCCACGCTGGTCAGTTGGTGGCAGGACGGATAACTGATGCTCGGAACACAGCTCATCATTCAGATGCCGGATGTGATAGTAGGTCTTTTTACAGTCATGGTATTTCTCATGATTGATGTTATCTGCAGCACAGAAAATGATGTGGTTATGAACGTGTCCTTTGTCAATGTGAGTAGCCACAATGTAAGAGTATTTTCCTTCCAGTAGTTTGTCGGCAAGCTCTATGCCGATTTGATGAGCTTCCTTATAAGATACTTCTCCGGGCATAAATGCCTGTATAAGATGAAAGGCTTTGTTTGGGTCTGCCTGATTGGTTTTTGACAGGGCAAACTTGAAATCAAAAGCAGCAGTTTCCGGACTGCATCCAAAGGAAGAAATGAGAATGCTTTCATCTGTCTTTGCAGGGTTGCAGATGTAATCTACTGCTTTATTGACGGTTGCTTGGATAGCATGGATTTTTGTGATTGCCATACCTGTTTCATCAGCTCCTTTACTTCTTTTACATCGGCTTCATAGACGTTGCCCGTGGCGTTCATACGCTTGGCAATCTGGTTTAAATTGTTCCCGATGCGAGAGAGGATTGTGTTGTATTCCCGTAGGTGTTCATAGTTTACATCATAGACATATCCGTACAAAATCAGATGTCGGATAAAGGCGGATTTGCTTTTCATATTGGAGGCTTTCCACTTCTGTTCTAGGATGTACTGTTCATCATCGCTAAGATATATTTTCAATTCATTTTGTCTTTCTCTTTTTGCCATTGCTTTGTCCTTTCCCTTCCTTATTTATGAAGAAGATTTTGTAATATGCCGTATCCGGCAGTGTGCTTTTTGAACGTAAAAATTCAGAAATTCCCGTGGAGTTATTACTGAGTTTTTGAGTGCAAAGGGGGTCAGGGGGATATGCCCCATGCAAGCCAATTTTCTCAAGTTTCTACTTGGAAGAAATATGGGGAAATGGTGCCTGTGAGGGAACACAGGCAGTGCTTGCTATTCTTGTGCAAACTGCCCGGAGGGAGTTTGCGTGTTGTACGAGTTTAGGCGAGTGTCCCACAACACATAAGGGCGTAACCGCCCATTCTTCGGACGGGCTTTAGGCTGTCCGGCTTCGGAGCATCAGCCCCGGCAAACAAAAAAACTGCCACAGCCAAAGCAGGGCAGGATAGCCCCGTATCGGCTCATAGCAGTTTGAGTGTCTGTTTTATGAATTTATGATTTTATCCACTAAAGATTTTAACAAGCGGCAGGAGGAAAGTCAACAGAAGATAACAGAAGAATTTGAGCTGAAATCAAATCAAAAATACGCTCAAAAAAATTTGAGTAATTGGTACAGATAAATCATACCATTTGCCAATAGAATGAGATTAAAAATCCGCAGAAAGGAGGTAGAGCATGAATGCAGCAGAGCGCAGGAGCGAGATTATCAGCATCCTGATTGTCCGGCACCACGCAACGACAAAAGAGCTNNATAAAAAGCGACATTCAGGCTCTATCTTTTGCATATCCAATCTACACAAAGCCGGGTGTTGCGGGCGGCGTTTTCATGGGAGGGCATTACAATCCACACATCAATTCGCTGACGCCGATGGAGCTGGAAACTCTAAAGGAAGTTTACGAAGAAGCAGAGGACAAGCATAAGGAAGTCCTTGCACGAATTTTACATAAATACGGTCCCGATAAACTGGAGTTATAAACTTGTCATTCCTCTAAAGCACATAATTTTTACAGAACCGTTCATAGCAGACGGAGAGTGCTTATGTGCTTTTTGGGCTGACAAGTCCAG
>DLOQ01000177.1:3008-10250 GCA_002479655.1 Lachnospiraceae bacterium UBA7480 | reverse complement strand
GTACCTTGAAAATTGAATATGCAAATACATACGGGACGTGTGGGATATGCGGAGCCACTATGCGGACACGCCATGAGCTGCCTGCTTCTATTTTTGTATGGAAGTGGATACGAGGGAATATCGAAATCTGGTATTGAAGTTAAGGCAGTGAGCGATGAATGTCTGGCAAAAAGTGTAGCAGTTACATGAGGCAATGATGTGTGTCTTTGATAATGATACTTCCGACTACAGAGTAATCTGTTTCCGGTCAATTTAGAATGACGGTGCGATACCGATGTGGACAGTGTAATGAGCTGTCACCCGTATGTGTTTTTTTAATATCTTCCAATAAAAGCATATCCGGTATTGGCTGTGTTTTTATTGGCAGATATGCCAAAACCATAGCAAGAGAAAAGGGACAATCTTTTAGGAAAGAGGTGGAGAATGGAGGCAAAAGTTAAAAAGAAAGATTTCATCAGATATGACGAAGGGGCAGAGAGGTATTCAATGAGCAAGCACAGTTTTATGAAACTGGCGCAGGAAGCCCATGCGGTATATAAAATTAACCGTATCACTCTCGTGAGTGTACCAATTTTTGAAGAATATCTGGAATCTTTCCGTGTGTAAATTTTGATGCAGTAGAGGAAACGAATTATTGTATATCAAAAAGTTGTTGACTTTCTGATATACAAGTAGTATTATGGTAGTGGATTATGAAAGGCAGGTGGTGGCGGGTGGCAAGAACAGGCAGACCGAGATTGGAAAATCCGAGAAGTGAGGGTGTTTTTATCCGCCTCACGAAAGATGAGCATACAGATATAACAGAGTATGCCAGCAATCATGATCTGACCATAACACAGACACTCGTTCAGGGATTTAACATACTGCGTGAGCAGGAAAATAAGGAAAAGGACGAGTAATGGCATTTGTGACCTCTTTCTGTTAAAAAAGGAAGGTGGTGCATTATGTCAAAATCACGGAAGGATTTAAAAGGCAGAGTATTAAGAAAAGGCGAGAGCCAAAGGAAAGGCGACAAAAGGTATATCTACCAATACACTGACCCAAGTGGGAAAAGGCACGTTGTATATGCCAATGACCTGATGGAGTTAAGGGAAAAGGAGAAAGAGCTTGTCCGTAATCAGCTTGACGGTTTGGAAAGCTATTGCAGCGGAAAAACAACATTAAATTATGCTTTTGACAGGTATATCTCGACAAAGTATGATTTGAAGGAACATACACGGGTAAACTACAAGTATATGTATGACCATTATGTCAGGGATACATTCGGGAAAAGGATTATCAGTGAAATAAAATATTCCGATGTGCGTTTCTTCTACTATTCGCTGTTGAATGAAAAGGGATTGCAGCCGAACACACTGGACAATATCCATACTGTACTGCACCCGACTTTTCAAATGGCTGTCAGGGATGATGTGATACGCAATAATCCTGCAAGCGGTGTAATGGCAGAGATAAAAAAGAAAGACGGTAAGAACAAGGGTGTCAGACACGCACTTACGCTTGAACAGCAGAGGGCATTTCTGAACTACATAGCTGAAAGCCCGGTGTATTGTCACTGGCTGCCATTGTTCACAGCTCTTTTTGGAACCGGATGCCGCATCGGAGAAATGATAGGCTTGCGTTGGGAGGATCTGGACTACGAAAACAAGACCATTAGTATCAACCATGCAGCGATTTATCGGGTAATGGAGAATGGAAAAAGTGAATTTCATATATCCACGCCCAAAACTGAAGCAGGAGTGCGTATTATACCTATGATGGAAGCTGTTGAAAAGGCTTTCCGGAGTGAGTATGAAGCACAGAAAGAAAGCGGCTTTAATGTGCAGGTTGTTGACGGGATGAGTGGTTTTATCTTCTGCAACAAAGACGGTATTCTTCACAAACCAAGCGTAATCAACCACGCAATCAAACGGATATACGAAGCCTACAACGCCGAAGAAATCATTAAGGCAAAACGGGAGAGCAGACGCCCGGTATTGATTCCCCATTTTTCGTGCCACCACATCAGGCACACGTTTTGCACGAGATTTTGTGAGAATGAAACAAATCTTAAAGTGATCCAGAGTATCATGGGACACGCAAACATTGAAACCACGATGGATATATATGCGGAGGCAACGGACACAAAGAAAAGGGAAGCAATGCAAGCTCTGGAAAGGAATAGCGATATTTTTTAGGAAGAAGTCCTTGAGAGGGGACGATTCCTAAGACATACCTGACATCAAAAGAGAGAAAGTACATCAAAAAGACATCAAATTTATGGACTTTGGTGGACTAATATGGATTGATGTTATATAATGAAAACCGAGGTTTTAAGCGTAGTTGCACTTATATGGACTAATGTGGATTAGCTTCGTGACGGTTCCCGACAATGAAAACTTTGGACAAATAAAACCAGTAAAATCAAGGGTTTCAGCGATTTTGAGTTATGATTTACTACAAATTTGCTACGCATAATACGGAATAATACCTGATAATACGTTTTGTGCGGCATTCAATTTTATAGGGTATGTTACTTTAGGACACTTTCCAAGTGAGAATTTGGGAGTGTCCTTTTGTCATGGTCAAAAAATAAAATTGGAATGCGGGACGCGTATTCCTTTTTTGATCAGACTAATTTCCATTTGTGTGATTCTCCTTTTTTGTAAGATTTGCAAGCACTTTCCTAAGACCTGTTTCCAAAGTGAGTATCTCCTTATCACTGCCCCCAGTGAAGCATCGGAAATGTTCCACTTCCCAGAAATGCCCGAACAGCCATTATTTACTGGCTTTAAGGCTGTCGGGTTTGGAAGTAAGGCTGATTAACGCCATAAGCCGTGAAAGTGTGCTGAAAACCTGCGTGAACGAGGTCAAGAAGAATTATGACAATGGTAATGCCCCGCACGAACATCTCAAAGGAAATCACCGCCACGGTGAAAAGCGCATACGGACAGAAAATCAAGCCGGTTGATACATACAGGGATATTTACTCTTCAAAAACCGGCACAATGAAATTCTCAAAGGCATTCAGCATTTTAGAATGACGGAAAACAAAGTGTATCGTTGGCGTTTTATTTTTAGAAACCATTACCCATTTACCCTCGTGAATGTAAATTTGGATATTTCGGAAAGCATGATTACTATCAACTTTCATGGTGTAATTCGGATGAGTATCTTCAAATTGCTTTGCCGCCTCTAAGTGCCGCTTGTATTCTTCATAAGTATAGTATAGCTCCTTTTCGTAAAACGCGCCCGAAAGAGATAAAGCAATCGGCTGTTTTTCAAATTCTTCCTGCGACAGCAGGGAAACATCATCAAACACGGAATTGTCCTGAAGAATGGATTCGATGAGTTCCCTTTGCTTTCTTGCAAATGCAAGAATCCGTTCACCATCTGTATCATAGACAAAGTGGCGTTTGAGGATTTCAATCAGGGTATCCTCCGGCAGCGTATAGATTGGGGGAGAGGAAAGAATGCTACGCCGTGGCCCCTCTGTCTGTGCATCTGTATTCAGGAAAGTATCGTAATTATTTTTGGAATCACGACGGTAAATTTCCGCCAATGGCTGTGCTTTCCCCAGCAGCTGTGCCGCTTTCTTTCTGTAATATGCGACCTCATCCTTGCTTTTGGTCAGGTAATATTTCCCATCATTGTGGAAGCCTTGAATACATTCGCCCGTCAGGGCAGTCTGTCCCGAAACATAATTGGCATGGCAATATACGCTGTTGTGCTTTCCCTTAAAATAATAGGGAGATACCTGTCCGGTCATATACAGGGGAAGCCAGCTTTCCAGCCCAAGCATCATTTCCCTAAAAGGACGGTCAACATTATGTATGATATTCAAGTGCAGCCCTTTTTTCAGCGTCATGGCAATGGCAAACATCCATTTTTTGTTGAAATCCATATCTTCCGCCATATTTTCCATCTCCATATCGTTGTACATAAACACCGATTCCATAGATTTTGACAATACGGTAGATTTGAAAAAGTCCAGCTCGCCTTGCCGCATAGCTTCCAAACCATAATAGGTTTTAGAGGTTGGAAGCTGAAACGGAACGCTCGGCACTTTTAATTCGTCAAAATGGATGGCACGGATATACTCGTCCAAGTCAAATTCGTCGAGTTTTTTCAAAAAGCCGCCTACAAAATCCGGCGTTTGGGCAATGCCGCTGCCAAGCCATTCAGACAAAGCGGAAAAGCAGGCACTCTCACTTGCAACATTCTCCGCCTCGCAGCCGATCAGAGCGGCAATCAGGGCATAGTCTGTTTTGCGGACAACATACTGGCAGATACCCGTGATAAATACGTTCCTGTCAGCAGGGCGCCGCTGCCCAAAACGGATTTTGGAAAGGTAAGAGGGATCAAAATTCATGGAACGGGAAAGCTCCGATATGTTGATGTCCAATGTGGATAACATGGCGTTCAGATTTGCAGTAAACCGGTCATAATCAAATGACGCATTCTCTAAAAAATCGCCAAAGGCTTCCCGCACCGCTTCTTCCCTGACATCAGAAACCCCTTTGCTCTGTGCCAGCGACACGATTCCGTCTATCAGCCTGTTCATTTGCTCCAGGTTCGGCATACGCTCCCCTGCACGGTATCTGCTGATCGAGGCAGGCGACAGACCGGCTGCGTCTGCTAATTCCTTCGCTGTGGATTGGGTATGTTCTAAATATTGTTCCAATAATTCGTTAAATTTCATTATGATTTCTTCCTTCAATCTTATTGGTAGTGTTTTGAGTATAGCATAGCAGAAAAACAGAAAGAAATCAATTTCCGAATTGTCATTGACTTTCCGGCAATACTGCTTTCCATACATTTTGATTTTCTGTATAATGAAGATGATTTGAAGATAATTCAAACTGAGCGATACTAAAACGGAAACAGGAAATTTTTAAGGAGGTTTTTCAAGATGAAGAGGAACAAAAAATTTCATCATGCAGGGCGCATAGTAAGTTTTCTGCTCGTGCTCTGCATGATAGTGTGCATGGTGCCGATAACTGCCCTTGCAGATGTAACGGATCCCGAGGACAGCGAAACCATCACAACCGCCACGAGCGGTGAGCTAACCCAAACAACGCCCGACAATCCAACGCCCGGGCAGACCGATGGCAACATTCAAGTAATGGCTGCCCCAGAGGGCTCAACAGAGCTTACATCAGTATCAGCATGGATCGATGGTATGAAAACTCCTATCGCTGGACCTTATTATGAAGATCAAACCCTAGTAGGCGCCTATGTAGCCGATTACACTTGCACCGCTCGTTGGTGGGAAGCAGGATCAACAGAGCCGATTAATTCCTTCGTAGCTGGCAAGAGCTACGTATTGAAAGTGACTTTCACCACCAACAATGGTGACACGTTTGCTACGGACTGCGAGGCGACCATCGATGGACAAACATACACAAATGGCGTCTACGATAGTGCCGCTAATTCAATGACCTATACCATGGACCCAGTTGTGGCTGTTGCACCAACGGGTATCACGGAAGTGTCAGCAGATACCCAATTCACTCTTCCTCCAGTCGCAGGTCCTGTTCCTGCTCAAATTGCTGCAACCGTTCCAAGTGGTGCGAACTACACTTGCACAACCGAATGGTGGGAGGCTGCTGCGGGTGCTACAGATCTATCCACTACCCTCGTAGAAGGCAAGAGGTACGTAATAGAGTACAAATTCGAGATCGCTGACGGATCCGATGCCACATTCTCAGAGAACTGCACTGCTACTATCGATGGCAAGTTCCGATCAGATGGCTTGGTATATGGTGGTGGCAAGAAAGTCCTATTCGTCTCAGATCCATACGACGTCGCAGGATCAACAGGCACAAAGGGAGATGCGAATTTCAAAGTCACGGAGGGCAATGGTGCTACGGGCAGCGTATCTTACCGTTTTGACAATGAAGGTGCCTTTACTGGTGTTACTAATGGTGATAAAGTTACTATTCCAGCAAGTGCGGCGTCTATCACAATAAAAGCCGTGCCTGACGGCACTTCCAAAATCAACCAGGCAAACAGCAATATATGGCTCAATGGAGCAAAAGCCGGCACCTTTAATTTCAGCAATCTGCAAAGTGAAACGGGCTTTACCTATCAGTTGAGCGAGTTGAGCGAAGCCGGCAACACTCTGGACTTCATAGTGGAGTTTGACAATAACGACGGCACGGGTGGCGGTGGCGGTAGAAACCCTGGTGATATACAAAATCCAACAACAATCAGCGTAGATGTAACTGGTGCTGAATATTTAGATTCTTCTGGACATGGAGCAACTATAAGAATTGATGGATTTGACGTACAGGATGGTAGTGTTACTGTTGAACAGGCAGAAACGCATGTTATCAGCCTTATGCCGGAATTTGGAAATGAAATTAGTGCAGAGATTAACGGAAATGTTGTAAACGGAACACCAGCGACTGGGGAAGGGATGCTGGGATGGATGAACTATACAGTATCTCATGCAGATGCTTACAATATTGTCATTAGCAAAACGGGAAGTAGCGTATATACTGTAGTATGGGATTACGTTGGTGATTTTGGAGATGATGCATTAGTATCAAATGGTACTGTGAGAATCATTTCTGCCACTTTGCCTGATGGCAGCAATGGTATAGGAATTATAAACGATCAGGGTACTGAAGGTGGTCATGTTGTAATTAAACCGGGCAGCACTGTAACAGTAGAAATTAAGCCGGATTATGGTTATCAGTTTGTAAAGGGTTCATTGAATGGAGTGGAAATAAGTGCAGAGGAGGCTGTCAGCACATTTACATTTGTTATGGCTGAAGCTAATCTTCATTTGAGTGCATTATTTACGGAAGCAGAAGATATTATCAATACAGATAGCACACAGGTTCAAGCAGGAAGTATTGCGGGTGGAGCAAATGTTGTTGATTCCGGAAATTTGAAACTGGAAATCGGTGATTTGTCGCAATCAGAAATTGATGCTGTAGATGAAGAAATGAAGCAGACAGCAGGTGATGATGAAATACAGCTTTATCTTAATATGGACTTATATAGTGTTGTAAATAAAGGTACGCAGGATGCTGCATGGGAAAACCAGTTGACTGATTTGAATGGTGATTTATCGGTAACATTGGAACTGTCAGAGGAGTTAAAGGGTACAGATGGTACATTCTATGTAATTCGTGAGCATGAAGAAACTGATGGAAGTAAGACATATACCAAAATTCAAGCAACCTATGATAAAGCTGCAGGAACGGTAACCTTTACAACAAATAAATTCTCTACATATGCATTAGTATTAGA
>DLOQ01000177.1:2357-2917 GCA_002479655.1 Lachnospiraceae bacterium UBA7480 | reverse complement strand
AAATACCGGTGGCGGAAACACAGATGGCGGAAATGCAGATGGCGGAAATGCAGGTGGCGGAAGCACATCTGCCGATAATGCCTGCAATGCAGAATTGGCAGAACTTACGGACGATTTGATTAGTAAGTTATTGACAGATGCAGAAAAGACCAGACTTGAAAATGGAGAAGAAGTAAAGGTTTGGTTGGAAGCAACGGATATTTCTACAACTGTGAGTCAGACGGATAAAGAGTTGATAGATTCCAAGAAGGGAAATGCTACGATTGGAATGTACTTGGATATAGATGTGCTTAAGCAGATTGGCACAGATAGCCCTGTAAATATCACAGAAACGAATGGTGCGTTGACAATTACGCTTAAAGTGCCGAGTTCACTTATCAATTCAAATGCATCCGTAACAAGAACATACCAGATGATTAGAGTGCACAATGGCGTAGCCACAGTCATTCCTTGTACTTATAATGCAGCAAATCAAACCCTCTCTTTTGAAACCGACCAATTTTCAACATATGCTCTTGCGTATGTTGATCAGCAGAATGATTCTGGTGGTGGAAATACCG
>DLOQ01000177.1:0-2247 GCA_002479655.1 Lachnospiraceae bacterium UBA7480 | reverse complement strand
AAAAAGGGTTAGTGTTAAAAAAGGGAAACTAGATGAGACATAAAAACAGTAGAAAAACTGTTACTAAGAAAAGACGGGCAGGTGGCAGGTGGCATCTGCCCTCTTTTCAGTATGGACAGAGATACGTTTGGCTATTTATAAGTATAATTTGTGTTGTTAGTTTATTGGTATGCTCTTATTACTTCTATAAGGATTGGAAAGCAGATGAGACATTAAAAGAACAACAGGAAAGATTAAAAACACAAATAGAGAATACAGATGTGAGTTCAGATGATATGAATAAGGAATATGAGCCAATTTATTCTCCTGTCATGCTTGATGAGTACAAGGTATTATATGAGCAGAATAATGATTTAATTGGCTGGCTTTATATTGAGGGAACAGAAATAGATTATCCGGTTATGCAAACACCGGAAGATGAAAATTATTATCTTTACCGGGATTTTGAAGGACAAGAAAATAAAAATGGATGTTTGATATTAGATACAGAGTCAGTAGCTGGTATAGGTACAGCAAAACATGAATATGAAAATGGCATCGCTCCATCCACGAATCTGATTATTCATGGTCATACTATGAAATCGGGAGCAATGTTCGGAAACTTAAAATTATATAAGGATGAAGAATATGGTCTTTCACATAATATTATCTGTTTTGATTCACTCTATGAGAAAAGAGAGTATGAGCTGATAGCAGTTTTCTATTCACAAGTCTATTATCAAAATGAAGATGTATTTAAGTATTATAAGTTCTTTCAGGCAGACACAAAGGAAGAATTTGATGATTGGTATAATAACATAATGGAACTATCTCTGTATGATACAGGCGTGAGGGCAGAGTTTGGAGATGAATTTATTACGTTATCCTGCTGTTCCTATCATGTAGAGGATGGGCGTTTTGTTGTTGTGGGAAGGAGAGTTCAGTAATTATTATATAAAAAATAGGAACAACAAAGTAATGAAATAATGGGAGAGTAATGGACAAGGCGTTCATTGCTCCCTTTTCACGTTCAGGGGAAAGTTGCAATGCGACATAAAAAGTGTTGCAAAGCAATCTGTTTTACCATATGGAATAGTACTATATAGAACTATTGTCAAAAAAAGTTTGAAAATTCTCAAAACCTTGATTTTATGGGAAAGATAGGATAAGATAAGATAAAAAGACAAACTTGCTGAGGTAGAATATGAAATTTCGTAAACTTATTCTTGAAGGGGATTATAAAACGGAAAAGAACAAGCCCCAATTTCCCGTATATACCAAAGAAGATTATATACGACGTAAATGGATTCAGAATCGGCTTCCCCTGCATAATAGAAGTTTTTTCCTGTGCCGTATGATAGAAGAAGAACTTAAGGGAATTGAAATCGACGGAAGCGATCAAATAACTGTTTGCGCCCATCAGGTCCGCCGCCTACCGGGAAATGAAAAATACATCTGCGATCATACGTTTCATGTTTCAATATATTATTTGGAGCAGGGGGAAATAACTGCGATTGATGAAGCAAACAAGGATACTGAGCCAATGATCATGTGGGAGATTTTAAGAAACGCTTTATTGGATATTGCACAGCGAAACCAATGTTCTAGAGAGGTTACGGAAAAAATAGATAAGGCATTTGAAGGTATTGTCAATAGCCGGTTTTTCCGGGAAGAACGCATTGATAAGTTGACAAAACGAAACAAAAATACCGGATTGACCGCACATGTATATCGTGTCCTTTCTGCTGCTGAAGGAGAAGAATGGTATGTTAAAATTATGGATCGAAAAGGAAATATACATTGCCAATCAACGATTGCTTGGGGCACCGAGTATTTAGACAGGTTGGTAGACAGGTTGGGCAGCCGCTTATATGCTAAAGCAGAATGGCGAGGGGATACATTTGTGATACTTGAACGATTTGGCAAGGAAGTTTTCAGCATAAGTGTTCCAACATAAAAAGATAGTCAATTTTGGTCTCTTGAAAATCTTTATAATAAAAAGTTATGGNNGCTCTGACATGGAGGATTAGTATGTCAAAAAGAGGAATGGTAATCGCCGGAATTGTATTATCCGTTATTTGTTTTGCGTTGCTCATCATTAATGTGGCAATTAGAGCACAGCAAGAGCATCATGAAGAAGCTTGGCTTCAGAAGGATCATAAGGATATTATAGGTATACATGATAGGTAATTGCGAAACTCACTCCGTTCGTTCGCAATCTTGAACAAAAACAGGCAGGGATTCGTTCTAAGACATGAATCCTCAGAT
>DLOQ01000137.1:5627-6233 GCA_002479655.1 Lachnospiraceae bacterium UBA7480 | reverse complement strand
TATACAGGAAGCTCCTTTTATAATCTTCCATATATTTTCTTGCTTTCTTTATTTCATTTTCAGATGTCTTCCTAGTCTTTTTAATAAATCCATGCAACAACACAAACTTATTGTTATAATATATAAAGTAAAATATCTTGCTATGTCGCTTGAAAACTTAATCCGTAATTCATATAAATCTTTATTATCTTTCCCTTTTATGGGCTTAACATAAGGCTCTTTCAATTCAACACCTAACTTTTTTAAAAGCTCAATGTCACGAAAGGCTTTTGCTCTGAGTTTCGGATTTAGTGAATATAAAAAATCTTGCACCGGAATGTTGCCATTTTCTTTCATGTAAAAATCTAATTCTATAATTTTTATCATCTCCCTTTCTTAACGTCAAGTTATCATATATGATAACATTTGTCGAGAACATTATTGTCAGCCTGATTACGGATTATCCACGGACGTTATCTGCGAACGCAAGCAGAACCTCGATTCCGCTTCGCTTCATCTCGGTCGTTCTTGCGTTCCAATGAACCAATCCGCATAACAAAAGCCCCATGAATGCAAGCATTCCGGGGCTTTGTATATGCGTCTTGGTTCGCAGATAACTGCTTATCT
>DLOQ01000137.1:515-5619 GCA_002479655.1 Lachnospiraceae bacterium UBA7480 | reverse complement strand
TTCTTACGCTCTTTCATACGAGGATCTCTGGTCAGGTATCCCGCTTTCTTAAGTACCGGACGATTCTCCGGATCTGCCTGAAGCAGTGCTCTTGCGATACCGTGTCTGATCGCGCCTGCCTGTCCTGTATATCCGCCGCCCTTTACTGTGATCATTGCGTCATACTTGCCTGTTGCGTCAAGCGCTGCCAGAGGCTGACGAACGATAACCTTCAGAGTCTCCAATCCAAAATAATCATCGATATCTCTTTTATTGATCTTGATCTCACCCTTGCCCGGTGTAAGATAAACTCTTGCAACAGAGCTCTTTCTTCTGCCTGTTCCATAATATTTCGTAGCTGCTGCTTTCTTAGCCATTTTCCTCTCTCCTTTCAACCCCTAGTTAAAACTTCAGTTCTTCAGGCTTCTGTGCCGCATGTTTGTGCTCAGGTCCTGCATAAACAAAAAGTTTCTTATACATATCTCTTCCTAAAGGTCCTTTGGGAAGCATGCCCTTTACAGCAAGTTCAAGCACTTCTTCCGGCTTCTTCGCAAGCTTCTCTCTCAAAGTTGTCTCCTTAAGACCGCCTACATATCCGGAATGATGATAATAGATCTTCTGATCCAGCTTCTTGCCCGTTACCTTCACCTTGTCCGCATTAACTACGATCACATAATCGCCTGTATCCATATGCGGTGTGTAAATAGGCTTATTCTTTCCGCGGAGCACCTTGGCAATCTCGGATGCCAGACGTCCTAATGTATATCCTGTCGCATCAACAACATACCACTTTCTATCGATCGTTGAAGGACTAGCCATAAATGTCTTCATGATTCCATATTCTCCTTTCATGACAAAGCGTGATTCCTTTGTCCGTTCCTATCATTGGCTCTGCGTGTAAATCTATACAACGCTGTGATGTCCGGGCACAGCATGATACATCTCCTACACGCCCTGCGCGTATCAGGTTATTGGGAAGATAACCCAATCCGCCACAGATATACATTATATTATAGGGAAATGATGATGTCAACTGATTTTATAGGGTTTTTTATTTTTATTTTTTTNNTTCTCCCTTTTCGGAAAAGTGCATTCGCTGCTCATTTCCTTGCTACATAAATGTATCTGGCCATTTCTTTTTCAAATTGCTGATATGATCCTTCGGCACACTCCGTCTGCATCATCAGCATATCAAACCATTGTATACTTCCCTCGTTTTCAAACTCCGCTTTATGAATGATGGCCGTCTCTCTTTTCTTTTTCAGTAAATCATAAGTTTGTTTTGTAATATTTTTTGCCTCAAAGCTCATTCCGTTGTTTTTCAGAGCTTTGGCCAATTGTGTAGTATTTTCATCAATTGTCCTTGGAACCAGCTCACCCTCCTGATAGCCCACAAATAAAACGCCGTCCGGCTTTAGCCATCTCTTGATTTGCCCTGCAAAGGCACTCATATCTTTGGAAAAGTACATAGTATCCATAGATACAACCATATCAAAGAAATTATCCGGATACTCAATTTCACCTATTATTCCTACGTTAAACTCTGCCTTTTGAGTAAATTGCGTTCGGGCATTTGTTATCGCCTTTTGGGAGTAATCAAAACCATGAATAAATGCGCCCGTCTTTTTTTGTAAATACCCAAGCATTTTTCCGTTCCCGCAGCCAACATCCAGTATATGAACATCTTCTTTTGCCGGAATATAGGGTAATATCATATCTATTTGCTCAATGTCACTAAATCCATCTTGTGAAAAATCCTGCCCAAATGAATCAAAACAAAATTTTTGAAATGCAATCGATTTTTCAGCCATTTCATAAAACTGTTCGTATTCATTGTAGAAAAGTAATTTATCTTTTTCCATAAAGACCCTTTCCTATTTAAATTTCTTTTTTTGTTATTTCCTCATTTTCCACAAAATGATATCCTACCAGCGTAAGTCCTTTCGCCGGCGCAGTCGGTCCGCCTGCCCTCCGGTCTTTCGCCTCCAGCATCCGCATGACATCTTCCGGTTCCAATCTGCCCCTGCCAACCTCAAT
Source organism: Lachnospiraceae bacterium UBA7480 (assembly GCA_002479655.1). Lineage (GTDB taxonomy): Bacteria > Bacillota > Clostridia > Lachnospirales > Lachnospiraceae > NK4A136. The sequence continues at coordinate 3,603 of DLOQ01000137.1, read as the reverse complement.
CAGCGTGCCCGCGATGATCCTTACCATATTATATAAGAATCCATTGCCCGTGACGCGGATCACAATTTCCTCCGGCGAGTCTTCTTTCCTACAGACATCTAACTCATAAATCGTCCGTACCGTACTTTCAGCCTGGGTATTCACGCTGCAGAAGCTCTTAAAATCATGTTCTCCGATCAGACATTTTGCCGCCCGCCGCATCCGTTCCACGTCCAGATCATAGTATGTCCAATGTGCGTAAAGCCGTTTCTGCGGGATCAAAAACGGCGTATTTAAAATGCGGTATTCGTAAGTTTTTCTGCTTTCGCATCTTCTGGGGTGAAAATCATCCGCAACCTGCACCGCCTTTTGGATGCGGATATCCTCCGGCAGTCTGCGGTTCAATGCATACGGAATCTTTTCCGCCGGAATCCGCGCCGTCGTATCAAACACCGCCACGTTTCCATAGGCATGCACACCGGCATCCGTCCGGCTTGCGCCGATCACCTGTATCTCTTCCTGAAAGAGACTGCTCAATGTCTCATTCAATATCCCTTCAATGGTAACTCTCTCCGGCTGCAGCTGCCACCCGTGATAGTTTGTCCCATCATAGGAACCACCAGAAGTATTCTTCTTTTCTGCTCCCGTTCATCTACATCGCACATATGCACACCTGTCATTATTCTTAATATAAATATTCCGCTTTCAATTTGACAAATAATCCTTCAAAAAGCAGTATTATTACAAAATAATATAATATTATGTAAATTATTTGAATAACAAACCGTCAAGTTAATATTATGTAAACCGCAATATGAAACACTATACAAGCTACAAGAATATTACCCGATAAAACAACCCCTCCCCGGCATCCTATATGCAAGCCATTAAAACCCCCTCTAATCACGCTGCTTCCATGCGCCCATAATATCACCTTCCAGCATACATCATCTATATGCGCGCCAACATATCCCTTCCAGCACACATCTTACTATGTGCCCCACAATCCCCCTCTAAGCGCACCATCTCACCAGAATTTGGGGATATAATGCCCCGCCGCATAAATCAAAACCAGATACGCGCACACATACAGATAGACCGCCGCATCCCGCTTCGCATAATGCAGCGGCTTCATCTTCGTCCTGCCTTCACCGCCGCGGTAACACCTTGCCTCCATTGCCAGCGCAAGGTCATTGGCACGCCGGAACGCCGAGATAAAAAGAGGCACAAGCACCGGCACAAGACTTTTTGCCTTTTTTATGACATTACCGGACTCAAAATCAGCTCCCCTTGCCAGCTGCGCCTTCATGATCTTATCCGTCTCCTCTAGAAGGATCGGGATAAAGCGAAGCGCTATCGACATCATCATAGAGATCTCATGCGCGGGAAACTTAAATATCTTCAATGGCTTCAATATGCTCTCCAATGCATCCGTCAACTGATTGGGCGTTGTGGTCAGCGTCATAATGGAAGATCCCATGATCAAAAACGTCAGGCGCAGCGCCATATATACCGCTGTGCGCACTCCCTCTCTGGTGATCGTCAGCTTCCCTATGGTCAGGATCGGCTCTCCCTTTATCACAAACATATTGATGACCACCGTCACAAGCATCAGAAACACAATCGCCTTCATGCCCCGCACGATAAACTTTACCGGCACTCTGCTCGCCTTGACAGCAACCGCCAGAAAAGCAAACGCTAACACGTACACATATAGATTTGTTCCCAGAAACAAAGATACCAGATAGGCGAATGTCGCAATCAGCTTCGTCCTTGGATCCAGCCGGTGTACCACGGAATCTGTCTGATAATATTGTCCCAATGTAATATCCCGAATCACAATAAACCTCTTACCATTTCCTTAACAATTCTGCTCTTTCGCATTCCATATCAATCTGTGCCGCATCCATTCCCCGGCAATTCCTATTTGCCGTTTTCACTTTGTTTCACGCTGCTTCCATTTCCCCAGCAGCGCCTCTTTTGCTTCCTCAATCGTCGTGACATTGGTATCTACATCCATACCATGTTCTCTTAACTCATGCATCAGGTAGGTGACCTGCGGCGCCGCCAGTCCCATAGTCTCCAGCTCCTTATAATGAGCAAAGACCTGACGCGGCTTGTCATCATACTTGATCTTTCCGTGATCCATGACGACGATCCTGTCAACATATTCCGCCACATCCTCCATGCTGTGGGAAACCAATATCACCGTGACGTTATTCTCCTCTTTCAGCTTCCTGATCTGCGTCAGGATCTCATATCTTCCCCTTGGATCCAATCCTGCCGTCGGCTCGTCCAAGATCAGGATCTCCGGCTTCATGGCAAGTACGCTGGCAATCGCCACGCGCCGCTTCTGTCCGCCGGAAAGATCAAACGGCGACTGGTAAAAGCACTCATCCGGTACTCCCGCCTGCTTTAATGCAACATAAGCGCTAAGCTCTGACTGCTTTCTGGAGACACCCATATTCTTCGGGCCAAAGCAGACCTCCTGAAAAACAGTTTCTTCAAACAACTGATGTTCCGGATATTGAAAGACCAGTCCCACTTTTCCACGGAGTTTTTTTCTATCATACTCCTTTTCAAAAACGTCTTCCCCGTCAAAATAGACCGTACCGCTATCCGGCGTAAGCAGAGCGTTCAAATGCTGCACCAGTGTGGATTTACCGGAACCCGTATGTCCGATCAGACCGATCATCTCTCCCTGAGCGATGACCAGACTGACATCATCCAGCGCCTTGACCGCAAGCGTCGTGTCCTTATTATATTCATATGTCAGATGGTCGGCAATTAATTTCATAATAAATTCGATTCCCTATAATTTAACAAAAATCATTTTGGCTTATTATTTTTTCGTAAGGATATGCTCCAACTCCTTCACAAGTTCCTCTCTGGTAAGGATTCCGGCTGGCAGCGGCATACCCGCTTTTTTCAATTCATGCGCCAACAGGGTAATCTGCGGGACATCCAGCCGCAGCTCCCTAAGCCTCTCCACATGGGAAAATATTTCTCTTGGCGTACCCTGCATAACGACTTTTCCCTGATCCATGACCAGCACCTTATCCGCAAGCGGGTCGAGAAACTTTCCGAAGTCGGTCACCATATTGCGCTT
>DLOQ01000137.1:199-428 GCA_002479655.1 Lachnospiraceae bacterium UBA7480 | reverse complement strand
CTGCTTCTGTCCGCCGGAAAGTTTATTCGGCGAGAATTTACGATATTCATACATCCCCACAGCTTTCAGGCTTTCCTCCACGCGCTCCCAGATCTCCTTGGTCGGCACGCCCAGATTCTCCGGTCCGAATCCCACATCCTCCTCCACGATCTGTCCGATGATCTGATTATCCGGATTCTGAAATACCATGCCCGCAGTCTGACGGATCTCCCAGAGATATTTTTCCTCC
>DLOQ01000137.1:0-162 GCA_002479655.1 Lachnospiraceae bacterium UBA7480 | reverse complement strand
GTGGATTTACCGGAACCATTATGCCCCAGGATCGCAATAAATTCCCCCTGTTTCACATCCAGATCGACGTCGTCCACAGCGCGGGTGATCCCTTCTACATTGCCTTCCTCATCTCTGCGGATATATTCAAATGCAAGCTTCGACGCTTTGATGATTCCCATT
>DLOQ01000174.1 GCA_002479655.1 Lachnospiraceae bacterium UBA7480 | reverse complement strand
TTTGTCGCAAATCCTTCAAAGACAACCGGCGTATTTACCATCTGGAATTCCACAGCAGTGCCAACCTTGACGCTATATACTTCCCATGCGCCGGAAGCCTCACACTGCATCATCGTTCCCCAGGTAGATACATCGTCACCGCACTTCTCCGCGATCTGTTCATATGTTACATAGCACTTGCTTCCATCAAATACTGCAGGGGAAGAACCACTGCCGTCAATATTTCCAACACCGACTCTTGACCAGCCTGCCTCTGCTTCATTCATAACGATCCACATATCGCCATTCTCAGAAGTATACTCGATCTGAACCACAGAACCCGGCACCAGTGCATCCAAAATCTCCTGCGGCATAGTAAAGCCTGCCTGTGCCCATGCGTCTCCCTTTGTCGCAAATCCTTCAAAGTTAACTGCATTTGCTACCGCGTAATGAGGCGCTTTCTGTCCAACCTTTACGCTATATACTTCCCATGCACCGGAAGCCTCACACTGCATCATCGTTCCCCAGGTAGATACATCATCACTGCATTTCTCTGCAATCTGCTCATAGGTTACCTGACAGATATTTTTGGAATTGTTGATATAAGCTGCGGAAGAACCACTGCCGTCAATATTTCCGACACCGACTCTTGACCAGCCTGCCTCCGCTTCGTTCATAACGATCCACATATCGCCATTCTCAGAGGAATACTCGATCTGAACAACAGAACCCGGTACCAATGCATCCAGAATCTCCTGCGGCATGGTAAAGCCCGCCTGTGCCCATCCGTCTCCGCTTGTTGCAAATCCCTCAAAGGTTACCACATCTGTAATTGCACACAGATTTGAAAGATCCGTACCCGCACTCTCAAATCCTGCCGGAGAGCCGAAATCTACGGAAGTATCTGCTTCGATCACATTGCCGGAAGCATCCAGGAAAGTGATATTATCGATATACAGACTTGCTGCACAAGCCGCATTATTATCCGTCTCTTTTGACAGGATAATATAATTGTCCGCACCGGCCATAAATCCTGCACCGGATACGTCAAATACGGCTGTCTTAGGATTGGCGGTCTCCAGATAAACCGACCATGCATCCACTTTTACTTCTGCATTCTTTTCTCCTGTATAAGCATACAAATAACCGGCTACCGCCGCAAAAGAACCGTCCGTCCGCGATGTTCCGATATCCATGGTGATCGTACTGATATCGGCAATCTTATCGCCAACCAGCGCACTTACATTAATACCCACGAACATGGATTTACCGGATACGTTCTCTACATACAGTGCCTTAGAACCGTTAAAATCAGCAACGGATATAAGAGACTCATCAGGACTTCCTTTTAACAGGTTCATCTTGACAAAAGCACATGACCCGTCTTCAAAATCAACGCTTGCTGCCGTCGCGGAAACATCAGCTCCCGCCGCGTCATCTGTAGAAACCGTTCCTTCCGTTTCCTGCCCTGTGTCTGTTTCATTGCCCCCGGTCGTTTCAGCGCCATTTCCGCTACATGCGGAAAGACTCGCCGTCACCAAAACCGTTGCAAGCAATACAGAAAATAATTTCTTTGCCATTTTTGCTTTCAATCTTTTTCATCCTCCTTTTTTATACTTTTCCATAACTGTTACATCTATGCTAAAAGAATAGGTATCAACCGACAATACCGCTTCTCTCAACACCCTCAATAAAGTGTCTCTGTAGTATTACATAAATAATTACAACAGGCAGCATAACCAGTACGATGCCCGCGTCCAGATAAAGCTCCTGAATCGTCGGGTCAAGGATCTTGTCAAGATTGGCGATCGTTGCCTGCAGGGTAGAGATCTTCATACCGATGATTACATCCGAACTGATCAGGAACAGGTTCGCGTAAAATGTATCATTATACTGCCATACCATCGAAAATACAGCCACCGTAATAACAGATGGGATCGCATTGACCAGCATAATCCTAAAATAAGTATACCATACCCCGGCGCCATCTACAAAAGCAGCTTCCTCAATCTCCTTCGGCAGACCACGGAAAAACTGGTTAAATATATAAATATACAAACCGGAACGCAGACCACATCCAAGCGCTGTCATGATATACATTGGAGCGCCGCTTCCCATCAGATTGATGGGCGCACCCTTAATTAATGTTATTATACCAAAGGGATCGAAATTTTTAAAGGTGGTATATAAAGGCAGCATAATGGTATGTGCCGGAATTACGATCATAACGACTACACAGGCAAATAAAATATTTTTTCCGGGGAAATTAAACCTTGCAAATCCATATCCCACCATGGAACAGATCACAACCTGTATCACCATCAAAGAAGCGGAATATAACAGCGTCTTACTACATGTCGCCCAGTAGTTCAGTCGTTCTAACACAAGATCATAGCGGCTTGTGGTTGGATCCTGCGGAATCATATAGACCATAGGATTATATGCGTCTGCATCCGAGAAGAAAGAATTGACTACGATTCCAATCACCGGCGACAAGATAACATAACTGATCCCCACAATAATCAAAAAGCGGAAGATATCTATGATCAGTTTCTTACCTGACGCAATTAATCCCTTTTTATCATTATGAAAGTCCTTACCTTGACAATATTCCTTAAATCTCTGAATAACGGATCTTTGTTCTATCTTGTCTTTGTGAACCGCTTTTTCTTTGCTTCCTGCTCCCATCGGAACGCTCCTTCCTAATTGTAGTAGAATGTCCTCTTCTGTATAAATCTGCATACGATCACCAGAATCAGACAGGTAACCACCGTACTAATCAGGCTGAATGCCGAACTCAGCCCGTAATTACCCAGCTTAAACGCCGTCTTATATGCCAAATCAACAACATCACTGTCTGCAAAACTATCTACCACTGTATATACCACATTGGTAATAATATGTGGCATTACCATCGGGAATGTTACCTTCCAAAAGGTCTCATATGCCGTCGCACCCTCGATCTTGGCAACCTCATACATAGAACCCGGAATAGACTGCAGAGCAGCGATAAATATGATGATCTGTACACCGGAAGCGGTGATGATATCACTGATCCTGTTCACTGCCTCCACGATATATCGTAAGACGACATCCGGCAAAGCAAGATCACCCAACAGCTTGATATAATAATCTATGCTGACGCCGGAGACTGACTCTGCAACCTCTGCACTGGTGGATGATAAACCGCCCGCCATCATCTGCCTTGCCAGATCCATTGCAGCCGTGATCGCATCTGCATTCAGGATGACCGGAAGGAAAAAGATAGCGCGCACCAGCGTCCTGCCCGGAAACTTCTTGTTTAATAAAAGCGCCATAAATAAACTGAAGAACGTGATCAGCGGAACGTCAATCAGCATATCGGCGATGGAAGTCGTCAGGATTTGCTTAAATTCCGCATGCACCCGGAAAGCATAGATAAAATTTTCCAGTCCTTTCCACTCCAGGGTATATCCTCCCACAGCGCCTACCGTGAGTTCCGACAAAGAGAACTGTATCGTCAGGATTAGGCTTCTTAAATAAAACACGATAAAGCCCACCAGCCATGGCAGAATAAACAAATAACCGTTCATCGTTCTTCTTGCAGCCAGACCCATCGTTCTTTTCTTCTTAGAGGATCCATCGTCTGCCTTAGGCGCCTTATCCTGCTTTTCTTCCTTCCCGGATCCTTCTGTGGCAGATTCTTCTTTCTGCACTTCTGCTGTCGGTTCGCCTTTCTGCACTTCTGCGGCTGCTTTGTCTTTTTGTGTTTCTTCTGCAGCATTAACCGCTTCTGCAGCTGTTTCCTGCTCTTTTCCCAGTGCTGCAGATTCATTCTTTACCTCTGTATTATTATGTTCCTGAGATAGTCGTTTCTTAGCCATCAATTCACACCTCCTATCTCATAATCCTTCGCCGGCACCACAATACCGTCCTGCGTAATATCTTCTTCCGTATAATTGACATAGATGCAGACGCCATTGCTATAGGTCACTTTTCTCAACCCGTTTTCCAATGCCTCATGAGCAACCATCTCCGCCCCCACAACAGGATTCAATGCTTCGCTTAACATCTGATATGTCGCAACAGCTTCTTCGTTCCAGTTGGCATAAGTCGTTGCATAGTACATATTCAGACCGCTGTATTTCATCTCCGTCGCATTTTCCCAGGTAAAGATATAATGCGGCGCAGCCCCGTATTCGATCAGTTCCAACAGATCTTCCTGCTTATCGTCCGTACTGACATTATTAATCTGTGTTCCGCAGTAATTGATATGACCATGGATCACCATTTCATAGAACGGAATATCCTGATCGATGATAAAATAATCGTTATCCCTGACCGGCGCATTGATAATATCATCCGCATAGGCAAACGCATAGGCGTTGCCGCCATTTACCATAATATCCTTTCCCACGGCTTCAAGAGCGTCAAACTGTCCCAGCACTACGTCAAGCGCTTCTTCCCGGTTGATCACATTGGTTCTTCTTCTGTCAGAATGCAGGGTATCGCCCAGATCCCGCAGGGAGATCCCCGTAATATCATATTTTACGATCCGCTCCGTAAATTCATCTACATATCTGGGCAGGAATTTGGGAGAAACAAGATCATATCTTGTCTCCCGATATCCCAAACCGGAGGTCTGCCGCAGGGTTGACGGATTGATCTGTCCAAAGCTCGCCACATAACCGGCGCCATAATATCTGGAAGACTCTAACATATACTGATATCGCCTGCTGATAAAGGTAGCTTTCTGGAACGCCACATCTCCATAAAAAGTACCGCCATTGGATGCAACCGTACTGCTTAAGCTTTCTAAACCCGATTTGCCGCCAAGCTTAAGCGTAACGCGGATCCGGTCTGCTACATCGTGATAATAACCGCCATTGAACCATCCTTGGAAATTCATTACCTGATTCGTCACGCCATTGGCTGCGAGATCATTGGAGATCGCCTGCGCTTCCTCAAATGTCGTCATCGGAAATACGCTCAGATACTGCACACCCAGAATATGGGACGTCAGCTTTACGCCGCCTATCACATCATAATAGAACGGAAGCTCCGTATCACTGACAAGATCTGAAAGAACCCCCTCTGCCATCAGCCGTTCTCTATAATAATTGGCCATGCCGCAATAGCCGGTATGCTCCTCATCCAAAAAGGTATATCTTGCCGTCATGTTTACATCGTAGCAGTCCTTCTCCAATACCGGAAGCTCTGCAGACTGTCCTGTCGTACCAAACATGGATAAAGTATCAAATCCACGGAGCACAAAGGACGGATATGCATAATTATAACTGTTGACCTTCCCTGAGACGGAAGCCGTAATAAATGCAAGCGAAGCTCCATCCTCTACTGTCACCAAAAGATCACTGTTTTCCTTTGAAATACCAAACAACGGAAGTCTTGCCTTCTCAGCATTCTCCAAAACGGTATATTCCTGTGACAAAGGATCCATACCATAAATATACTGCGAATAATCAGCCACATTTGTCTTTCCGTTATTAAAATAAATGATGGAACCGGAACCATTAGGCACAACCATGTATCCCTGTTCTTCGTCGCCCGCCGCACCCATATATTTTAACAACTGGATACGGTAAATCTTCGCGCCGCCGCCTTCGATGATGGAGCATACCGGAACAGACACATCCAGTCCGTCACCGTTTAAGCGATATTCGATCTCAATGGTAAAGTTGGGAGACAGCAATTTCTCCATCCCTGCCTGGGTCAGCTCCTCAACATAATCCTCACTGGTAAATCCGGCACGTTCAAACATATCATTAATGATAACAAGTATCGCGGCAGATCCTGCCACGGACGATTTCAGCTCCATGAATCCGGCTACCACCGTACTCTCCCTGAAATAGCCGGCACATTTTTCCTGCTCCTCTTCCGGCAGCGCACTGATCACGTTCTCCAGAACTTTCGGCCGTATATACTTAGGGACGATCCCCGTGGCATTCGCCGCCGTCCCGACTTTATAAGTATAGCGGATACCATTCCCTATCGCCTTGACAGTCACCTGACCCAGATCAACAGAAGCAGAAAACGAGTCAAAGCTTCCCGGCGATTTTGCGCTGTTATAATAATCTAAGATAAACTGCGATCTCAGGTAATTCTTATTCGTTTCGTTAGCGATCGCATCGTCTTCCAGATCGACCGGATTAGAATAGGTAATCACACCGCTGCGCTTATCATATACCGCAATCTCAGCCGTTTCCACATTCGTATAAAGCTTCAGATACTCATTTTCGGCTGCCAAAACCATACCCTCTACATCAGGCGCGGACTCACTGATCGGCACAAAATCAGTACCCTCCTCATAGTCATAGCCCGCAAGATACTGCCGGTAAACATTGTAATTATGATAATGCACAATATAATATCCCAGCCAGATCAGTACGCCGATCAAAACGATCCCCAACAACCCCAAAATGACTTTACCGGGTTTTCCCAGCTTTTTTTTCTGCTTCTTGGGAACCTCGACGTATCTATCCTTATAGATATCCTCTTCTTCCGTGATATGGCTTTTCTTAGCAAATGGATTTGGCAATTTCATATGCTTCTCCTTTATCCCACATAGATCTGAAACCCTTTTTGATTCCGTCCCTCCGGCTACGCCCTAAAAATCAGCTCCGTATAAATACTGTAGAAGAAATTATATACCTGACTGATCAGATTCAGCAGCAAAAGCATCAGGAAAATAATAATAAATACAGCAATCATAGTTAAAAACAAAGTAATCAGCGTCTTGCCCAAGGTATAATTATGCACCTGCATAATACCGATCAAAAGTAAAATCGCTGCGTAAGCAATACCGACCGCAAGAATCATAAAGTAAAATGATTCTTCGTCCGCTGCAATCGCACGGCTGATGATCGTCGCCGGAATAAAGGTTAGGATCAACGGCAGCGTTGCATATCCCACCGCGATGGAAATATCCTTCATCCTTCCTTCTCCGTTCATCAGGCAGGTGATCGACCAGTTTCCCACGCAAAGCAGCACATATAAAAGCAATACGCCGCCCAGCTCCGACAAAGCATTAACAGACCTCGGATTGATATCATTCACTACAAAACTGGCAAGATATCTGTTTAAAGAAAAACAGAAAGAAAAACCGATCACCAGTAAAACCGCTATCGGCACACTGCCCTTATCCTTACGGCGGATCCAATAAAAACCGTCCATCGGATGCGAGAGCGTATACCAGAGATATTTCCATTTCTCTGCGGAAAAATATTTCTTTATAAAACCACTTTCGTCTTTCACGGAAAAACTATTTTCTTCGGAAATATTTTTATCCATTCAGTATATCCTCCTCTTTTTGGATCCCCTTTTTCTTCTTTACGATCTTAGATCCCACCAGATATCCGATAATGATCACCATCATACCGGTCAAAATATAATTCAGGTTGGCTTTCAATATTTCGTTGCGATATCTCTTAAAGGCAATGGAATAATATTCCCGGTTCATGCCCAGCCTGAGATAATACATGGCAGTTTCATTGTCCTTTGCTGTCAGGTACGCCTTGCCGATACCGGAATTAGCAAGTTCAAAATTCTCATTCAGCCTCAACACCTGTCTCCACATCTCTACCGCCTGCGTCTCATCACCGTCATAACGGAGTCTGACCGCCTCATTGATCAGTCTGCCGTATTCTGTTTCATGAAAACAGAAGATAGCAGCCCTGTTGGAATCCAGAACAACGATCTGATTTCCCACGGACTCGATTGCCACCGGTGCCATAAACGTACCAACCTGCGTTCCAAGTCCGCCAAAAATGTATAAAAGATTGCCTTCATGATCATAAGTAAATATCCTGCCCCGCTTACGGTCAAGCAGAGAAAATATCCCTTTATCCCGATAAACAACATCCGTGATCTGGGAAGGTCCGGCATAATCCGTAGAGCCTTCGATCCAAAGATCGCCGCCAACATTCTCATTCTCCCCCTGCTTAATAACATCCTCACCTCTGGGATTCAGCCGGCGCACGCCCTGTATTCCCTTTAAGTCGATATTGGTCGCATAGACAAAACCATCGCTGTCCACGTCGATCCCCGTAAATTCCGTAGGAATAAAAAGCTGCGATTTGGATCGCTCCTCCTTCGTCGCTATCCTTCTCCAAAACTTCTCCCAAAGCGAGATCTGCACCTCTATCGTTCCGAAGAATCCCGTAAATTCACCATTGGACTCAAATACCATGATGCCTTCAAACATATTCTGCGCAATACAGTAAACACGATCCGCATAATCCACGGATACCTTTAGCGGTGTAAACACATATCCCGCCTCTAAGATGTCAGACTGCGGATCTTCCACGATCCCCATCAGCTCTCCGGTCGCAATCTCCAGAATCACGACGCGGCGGTTCATGGAATCTGCAATATACAGCCAATTCTTTGATGAAACACAGACGCCGGTAGGCATATTAAATGCATCCTCTGTGCCGTTATTGTCAAAGGTTGTATAGATATTAACTACCTCTGTCATATCCTGGTTCAATACAACAATTCTATGATTGCCTGTATCCGCCACATAGATATTGCCATCTTCGGATTTACAAAGATCCTGAGGATTAATAAATGCCCCTATGGATTCTCCCTTATAAATAAGATCACCGCCCCTGATCATGCCTGCGGGTTCATACGCTGCCGGTGTATGTACAACGTCATCCCAGTAATCATATGCATAAGGATCGTACGGAAGATCTTCTGCTGAAACGCTCCCCGTGAATGAAAGACTGATCACCAANNCGCCAGTGTTCCGGCAAGTACAGATTTCCATGCTTTTATCTTCATAGACATACCCCTTTCCAAACTTAGTCTGTATCGGCAATCGCAAATTTTTCATTTACAGAAGAACGCCGTCCTTGCGTTCTTCGATATGAGATTTAGAACTTCTCTGCGAAGCAGTCTCTGCTGCGAGCAGCTAGAAGCTCTTCTCATATTTAGTCTTTCATACCGGAAGTCGTCATCGTCTCCAGGACATTCCTCTGGCAGATCAGGAAAAATATGATTGGTACTGCCGCAATCAGAAAAGTAACCGCCGCTGCCGCCCCGGCACGGGCTGTGCCGCCC
>DLOQ01000122.1:2731-2858 GCA_002479655.1 Lachnospiraceae bacterium UBA7480 | reverse complement strand
ACAGGATACGGCACCGGAGATCATCGGGGACGGGATCGCTCCCTTCCGGATAGATCACCACGGAATTCGGGAATTTCAACGTGATCTCTTTGGTCTCTCCGTTTACAACTTTCGTATGGGTGATCGC
>DLOQ01000122.1:2325-2607 GCA_002479655.1 Lachnospiraceae bacterium UBA7480 | reverse complement strand
ATTCAGCAGTATGATGGATGTGCCTTCCGGATATTCTTTTCCATACACTTCCTTAAACAGCGGAAAAAGCTGCTTCGGCATGGTATCAACGATGGCTTTTATGATCTCGTCCCACAGGTTACCCTCGTAAACCGCAGGCTCCGTCGTCTGTGTCTCGTTTGCCGTCTGACTTTCTATTGGTATCTGCTTTTCCTTTGTCATCTGTGTTCCTTTCGGCATCTGCTGTTTTTCCGGCATCTGCTTTTCTTTTGTCGTAAGTGTGTTCGGTATCCTGTTTTTCTT
>DLOQ01000122.1:0-2226 GCA_002479655.1 Lachnospiraceae bacterium UBA7480 | reverse complement strand
GCAAATGACTTTCACGTGAGGCTAGTATATCAGCCATGATGCGATTTGTAAATATGTTTTTCAAAATTATAAAATTTTCAAAATAAATCTACAAATTTAAAAATGGGGAAACTGAAAAAAACAACTATTTATTGATTTGCGCAATAAAAATGTTAAAATATGAAATGTAAAATGCAGAATGACTGCCGGAGTTCTTAAAGGAATTGAAAGAAATCGAAACATAGAATAATGGAAGATGAATTATGAGAATCGAGACTTATTACAAATTTGAAGATCTATATAAAAGATATAACGGATATATCAGCACAAAAGATTTACTGGATGAGGGATTTTCCAACCGTCAGATCGCGGGGCTGACGGAAGAAAAATTTCTGGAGAAAGTATGCCACGGTCATTATTGGATGTTGCAATGCGGATATAAAAAGCCGGACGATTATAAATGTATCGAAGTGTGCCTGAGTGATCCGCGGGCGGTGATAGCTACAAAAAGCGCGTGTTTTTATCAGGGGCTTATCGCAACAGAGCCGGATGTTTTGAGTATTGCGACAAAGCGGACGGATCGCAGCAAGATAAACATGATGTTTCCGGTAGAAAGACATTATTTTTCAGACAGTAATTATCATCTCGGATTAAAAAAGGTAGAGACGAAATTTGGCAGCTATAATATTTATACTGTAGAACGCACTGTTTATGATCTGGCGCGTCTGAAAGATGGAGTCATAATAGATATTTCAAATCAATTAAAAGAGGGAGCGGAGTGTTATGAACGAATAATGAGATATGCGGAAATGTTCAGAAGTAAGCAAAAAGAGGGTGGAAGAAGTTTAGAAAGAAGATAAATGTGAATATCATCAAAGGAAAGGAATTATCAATGGAAAAGAAATATGATTTCAAGCGCAGCTTTTACTATGATGTTGAGGACGCTGTGAAAAACAGCAGCGTCACATTCCTGCTTGGCGCAAGGAGATGCGGGAAAACGGTGTGCATGACGCAGTTGTCTGAACATTTTAATGCAGAGGCTTCCGGTGGGATTTTCGACAAAGCAGTCTACACAGACATGAAGAAAGACTTTGAAGATATCTATGGGAAGATGGATTTTATCAATCATGTAGCGGACAGCATCCGGAAAAATGAAAAAATTCTTTACCTCATAGACGAGGCGACTTATATGCAGTTTCCTGACAGGGAGATCATGAAAATACAGGACGCGTTTACTTTAAGACAGAATGACAACACAAAAGTCGTTTTTAGCGGAAGCCAGTCAAAAGCGCTGGAATATTGGGGGCATCTGGCATTTGCGGGGGACGCGGCGTATATAAGGACAGACTTTTTAAGTTATTCTGAATGGCTCGCATACAAAGGATTGACCGATATATCGGAGGAAACATACAGCAGCTTTTTATTTGGAACAAGGGAATTTTACAGGAACTTCCACAGTACAAAGGAATATCTACAGGGATGCCTTGATGAGACAGTTATATCAAATAATAAGGCAGGGGAGATTATATACGGAAATGACTGCTCAGGACTTAACGATGAAATGCTTCTGGACGTCCTGTATGCGTCGCTGCTCTCCCTGCATAATCACGTTGCCATAAGGGAAAAAGCATCTGATTTGCTTGAGGCGCGGTATCAGAACTTTAAAAGAATGGACGGGGAAGACCTCCTGCAGTCGCTTCGGTTTTTGAATAACTGCGGGCTGATCACGGTGACATATGTGACAGACGATCTGGAATGTTCACCCTATTACTGCCGCAAGATCCTTTCTGCCCTTCCGGATAGGAGGAAACAATTGTCCAAACAGGAGATTATGGAAAGACTGAATGTCTGTATCAAATATCCGATGTTTTATATGGATATAGTGAAGGAAATACTAGGGGAGCAGATGCCGGATGCGATTCCCCCTTCATTGTTTGATGGTATTGTCGAGTGCCATGTCAGGGGGCTTCTGCCCGATACAGGCTGCTTGGAATACCGCGATGCCGACGGCAGAGAGGTTGATTATGTTAATACTTCTTTTAGAAAAGGCATAGAGATCTCTGTCTCCAATAAAAAAGCAAGCCGGACAAATTTTGGTGTCCTGCCTGATGATTATGGGAAAATACGTTTGACTAAGGACAGACAGGGAATACAGGACGGCGTGGAACAGATCCCGTATTACCGGTTCATCTATGAACATTCTGTTGGAAAAGACATCCATCGGGGAATTTAAGGTAAGCGAAGAGC
>DLOQ01000170.1:66842-70998 GCA_002479655.1 Lachnospiraceae bacterium UBA7480 | reverse complement strand
ATTCTCTATAGGAATGCTTGACTAAATTTTTGCCAACCTTGACCTTTATATAAAATATACCACTTTATATAAATTTTCGGCAATTGCGCCTGCTTTTCCTACCCGGATTGCAGAAAATGGACGTTTTTTGCAGAAAACAGCACTCGATTACTTTAGCAGCAATCATTTTTGGTCGATTGCAGTCCGAGATTCCCGTTTTGTAATCGAGATTCACATTTTGAAAGCGCCTTCATTACCTCTGACTTCCCTGCTTTCCAAGTAATTTCCTACTTGCCTGTGGAAATGACAGGTCGCCGCATATGGCAGTGAGCCATCTGCGGCGGTTATCTTTTGTGTATTTCTTTATAAATAAAGTTACGCTTATCTAAGGCACTGATCAGCCAATATACATTCTTGGCATGAGCAGCTTACTTATTTTGAATTTCCTCCATTATTTTATCCTTTAAATCATCAGTTGCAGAAATCCCTTCAACCTGCTCCAATAGCGCACCTCTAACCTTCTCGCCAAACACAGTATCCTCAGTTGCTGCAACGGTTCCTTTCTTCAAAGTCAAAATGACATCCGCTTTCTGCGCCAGCTCTTTGCTATGCGTGACCATGATCACGCATTTGTTTTTCTCATGCGCCAGCTCTGAAAAAATAGCAATGATCTCATTCGCAGTATCTTCATCCAGATTTCCTGTCGGCTCGTCTGCCAGCAGGACAGGTGCATTGCTTGCCAATGCCCTCGCTATGGCAACCCTCTGCTGCTGCCCGCCGGATAGCTGCATGACGTTACGCCTGCTTTGGCTTTCATCCAGCCCCATTGATTTTAACAGACCCATTGCATCCTCTTTTCCGCCAAGCCTGACATTTTCAACCGGTGTAAGGTAATCAATCAGGTTATAGTTCTGAAATACAAGTGATATATTTTCTTTTCTATGCCCATTTAAACCTTTCTGCATGATATTTACACCGTTCATACGGATTTCCCCCTCTACCGGCACATCAAGCCCCGCCAGCAGGGAAAGCAGTGTGGTCTTTCCGGAGCCGCTTGTGCCTAAAACCGCATACATCTTCCCTTCTTCAAAGCTGTATGATATGTGATTTAATATCACCTTGTCTTTCTGTGATTTGTAGTAATACATAACATCCTTTAATTCTAACATAATACCCTCCTAACTCATCCTGCTCAATATTTCTTTTGGCTTCTGCACCATGATGGAAATGCAGGACAGTGTAATCGCAGCCATGATGATCCCAAGAACCGATACCCCTGACAGGCAGATAACCTCCCCGCTGATTTCCACCGTGACGCCCACAATCTCCATTGCACTGTTATCTTCTACTAAGCTGTTTAATACCATACCCGCATCTAATTGTTCCGCCTCTGCCTGCAGCTGCGTCTGATAATCCACCAGATATCCGACAACCCCTTTGGAAACTACCGGGGATGCCGCGGCAGCAAGCAGAAATGCGACGCATCCAACCAAAATGCCCTCCAAAAGCATCTGCATGACAATACCCCATTTTGTCCTGCCAAGCGAAAGATAGATGCCGATTTCATGCACCCTGCCTTTTAACCAGAACAGAAACACCAGACATATAATAATGATACCGGATATACAAACAAGTATCAGAATCAGTGAACTCATTTTTTCTAATTCGCCGAAATTCTCCGTCATCGTATCACTCATTCCCGTATTGTCGAGGAAATCATATTGTTCCCACCCGATATCCACTGCCTGTATCCTTTTCTTTACAGCTTCGTATTCGTCCACATCTTCTACCTCAAAAACTGCATACTGATACAGGGGGCTGCCCTCATTTCCTTCCGGTTTTTCGGGAAAAGACAGATCCGTGAAGATAATGTTCTCACTCCGGTAACTGTCGCCGTACATAAGCGGTGTAATGCCGCTGACCGAATCATAGATACCTACCACCTCTGCCTGATATACCGTGGAAGTTTCCCTTTCCTTCCAGTTGTTAAATTCCAGAACATCTCCCACCTGTAGTCCGTTTAAGTCTGCAATTTCTCTGGAAATAACACATACATCGGTATCTTCCGGTGTGATCATCCTGCCCTCATTTACCTCAATATTTCCTCTTTGTACGTCAAAATCCAGTTCCATGCAAAGGTTTCCACGCAGCGACACACCCTGCTGGTCAGAATATTGATCCACATCCTTATCCTCGATACGCTCAAAATTGACCGGATTGACGACTGTGTTTGCGGTTGTGACGTTATATGCTTCTATCCCATCTACCTCCGCAATTTTTAAGATGTCCTCCATCAAAAGCGTCTCAAAAGAATTATCTGTCCACACCAGCCACTCTCCCGATGCCTGCTGTTCCTTATGGTATCCCCCTGCGCTGCCGCTTATTCCCAATCCAATCTGTTGGGAAAGCTCCTCAATCTGTTTATGGCGGTTCGCCTCATTTGCCTCCAACCGGAATGATGCCCCGATTGCCTGCCTGCTTCCATTCAGTGTCTGTATACTGGCGGATTTACAAGCCCATCCGGCAAATATGAATACCGAAGTTATAAATATAATCAGCATAAGCAGCATCGTTTTTGCCCGCTTGCGCAGGACAGACCGTATACTCAATCCAAATATATTCATGTTATCCCTCCATTTCCGATAAAATTTCTTTAGGATGCTTTTTCAAATATGGGAATATGGCAATTGCCGTCAATAGTATAATCATACATATCCCACAGCCTAAAACCGACAGGCTTCCCACATAATCCGCCTTCCCGCTTCCGCCGGCATTTTCCAATATTCCTAAGCTGCTGCTAAGCTTTGGCAGCAGACTGTATGCCAGAAGTCCTGAAATAATAAATGAAATAATATACAGCACCAGTCCTTCTGCCACAGCCTGCATTAACAGATTGCTCTTTTCTAACCCAAGGCTCACATATACGGCAATTTCCGCCTTACGTCCCCGCATCCACATGGACAAAAGCAGCCCTGTTACTGAACAGCCCGTTATAAGAGTGATTACCAGAACAAACAAGGTAATTCTGCCTGTCTGCTCAATAGAAATCTTCATTTTTTGATAAGTATGGTCATCTGCCCGAACATAAGCCTTCTCTCCATACCTTTCATCTAATGCCCCGGCAAGTTCATCAATCTTCTCCGGTTCTGACACATAACAGCTAAGCTTTGTGTAACCTTTTCGGCTTTCAGACAGGTTTTCGTCCGCCAATATATAAATTTGGTTTTCAATCCTGTTTACCGTGGCAGCCTTTTCTGTCTGCTGCCTTTCCGTTCCGGACAAAAATATCCCCGCTATTCTGTAATTTCCCTGAATAATATCTCCAACCGAAAGACCGTTTCGTTCAGCCAATATCTGGTTTATAACAATCCCATTACCGGCTGACGGAAAATCCCCTTCAACAAGACGGTATATCTTTTCTTCAAAGGGACTGTCCTTATCAATCCGGTTCTGCAAATGGACTGTAAATAATTGCTCTGACTGTTCATCCCCTATGACTACTGCCAGTTCCGGGACTTCAGTCTGCTCCGACCACAAACGGTTTATCCGGTTTATACCGGGAATTTTTAAAATCTCCTGTACATCATCTTCAGTAAACTCCTCTGCTCCCTGCCGGATTTCCAGTATTACCTTGCTTTCCGTATTGCTGCGTAAATTTTTCATGACTTCTTGTGATGCCCTTCGTATTCCCACTATGCACAGCACCATACAATTGACTACTACAAAAATCATAAACAATAATAAAGATTTCAGCCTTTTTCTGCTGATATAGCAGAAGGCTCTTTGTAAACAATTCATAAGCCCTCCTGTTATCCTTGTATTTACTGCCACCTGAGAATCAGGATTTTATCCGCCGTCCAGTGATTAGTGTCCTGACAGGAGCCGAATACACAGACTTCAGTCTGTTTCTTGACACTTTCCTTATCCGCCATCTCCCTTGAAAGCTCCGACTGTGAACTCAGGCTGAGATTTACAATCTGAAAAATGGTATTGTCAGTGTAGGTACNNGGAGCTGCCTGTGCCAGTATCTGCCCGCCTCCCTCTACGTTTTCAGTAGTTGCAGGAGATAAGGAAAAACCTGTTTCGGAAAACTCCACAACACTCCCCTCCAAGTTTGCGCCATCATAAAATTCCCCGTCACCTGCCGTATTATTTACCTGTGCCCCATCCACCACAT
>DLOQ01000170.1:40575-66780 GCA_002479655.1 Lachnospiraceae bacterium UBA7480 | reverse complement strand
CATCCCCGGACTGCCTGCTGCGTCTTTGCCGCATCCTGCTGTCAAACACATGACCAATCCTTTTACACATATCATACCGATTGTTTTTTTCCACTTTTTTTTCATCTATTTTGCCTCGCTTTGATTTTATTTGGCTCACCGGCCATGACGTAAGGATAGCAAAAAACTTTTCTAAAAATCATCAAAGCAATGCGTAAATTTTTAGGATTTTTTAGAAGATTTTTTGATAATTGTCTGCTATACTATTATGAAAACATTTAGGAGATGAGCAATTGAAGATCCTTTTAATTGAAGATGATCAAAATCTCTGCAACGCAATCAAGCAGCAGTGCACAAAAGAGAATTATATCGTCGATGCATATACAAGCGGCGAAGATGGATTGATTTATGCGCTTAATCCGGATAACGATTATGCCCTTGCCATTATAGACCGTATGCTCCCGGTCATCGACGGAATGACCATCATCAAAGCCATGCGAAAAAAACAGATCTCCATTCCCGTAATAATCATTACCGGAATGTCAGAATTGCATGACAAGATAGAAGGTCTGGATAACGGGGCTGATGATTATCTGGTAAAGCCTTTCCACATATCAGAATTATCCGCCCGCATCCGGGCATTGACACGCAGACCGGTGGTCATATCAGAGAAAAGCTGCCTGCAATACCATGATTTATCCTTAAATCTTAACAAAAAGGAATTGTCATGCGGTAAAAATACGATACCGCTTACTCCAAAAGAATTTCTTTTAATGTGTGCCTTTTTAGAGAAACCTGACACGATCCTTACCCGTGAACAGCTTATGCAAAAAGTATGGGAAACGGATGCTCCCATAGAGCAGGGAAATGTTGATAATTATGTCTATTTCCTCCGTAAGCGTCTGCGGGCTTTGCACAGCGGCTGCTCTATAACATCATCATACGGCTCAGGCTATTTGTTGGAGGTTTGCCATGCTGAAAAATCTTAAACGGAAATTATATTTGCTTTTTGCCGGCAGCATTATGTTTGTCTTTACGATCGTATTTCTCCTGCTGGCATCCGAAAATATAAAAACAATGCAGAATGCGGAACTCAGCTTTTTAAACAGACAGGCTACGGTTCTTATCCTGCTTTTTGAAAATTCAACAAATTATGTGGAAAATTTAGAACTGTATGAAAAAAAATACGATTATGCTTTCCGCTTATTTACGGAACAAAATGAACTTCTTTATGAAAGCGCGGACATGGAAAATACGGCAGAAACAATAGACATTTTTTTAGAAACGCTGAAACGAACCGAATACACCGATAACATTGAATCAAACCACAGCAGCCAAGGCGGAACCATTACTTTCTCCTCTAAAAACGGCAGAACATATTATGGCATACTCTGTTCCATTTATACCAATGCCGGATACCTGAATCTTGCCGTAGTGAAAGAGAAAAGCGGAATAACCGCTTTTTCATCCACAGTCATATATTATTTTCTGATATGGCTCATAGTGCTTATTGCCGTCCTGTTTGTATCGTTCCTTATCATCAGGCAGGCAATAAAACCTGCCGAAAAAACCATGCAGAGCCAAAAAAATTTTATTGCTGCCGTATCCCATGAATTAAAGACACCTCTGGCAGTCATATTATCAGCAGCAGATGCCATTGAAGCTTCACCGGACTGTACCGAAAACATTAAAAATCATGCTTCCCTCATTGATGCTGAAATATCCCGCATGACAAGGCTGATCCAAGACTTGCTCCTGCTATCCTCCATTGATGCAGGCAGCTGGATATTCCACAGATCAGAAATAAACGTGGATACTTTACTTATCAGTCTATATGATAAGTTTGTAAATATCTGTAACCGGAAGTCAATCGACTTACAGATCAATATGCCGGAAGAATGCTTCCCTTCTCTTTTCTCTGATGAAGACCGTTTAAACCAGATCATCAGCATTTTACTGGATAACGCAATTTCCTATTCACCGGAGCGATCCGTTATTTTGCTGGATGCCTCTATCCAAAAGAATTATCTGACCATAAGCATCATAGATCACGGAATCGGAATAAATGACGAGGATAAGAAACATATATTTGACCGCTTTTATCGGGGTGATAAGTCCCGCACCCAAAAAGAACACTATGGATTAGGTCTTAGCGTTGCAAACGAACTGATCTCACTTCTTGGCGGGAAGATCTATCTAAACGATACCCATGGGGGCGGATGTACTTTTACTATTGTTATACCTTGGAACATTGCAGAATAAATGACTATAAAATAAGCCATTCGACAAATTGCGTTTTGCCAAATACGTCATATCAAAGTAACCTTAAAAGCTGTACCAGCTCATGCGGTTCCTCTGTATCCGGAGCAGTCTGTCTGGTATCAAACTGCGCGAAGCGGTTGTTACGATAAAATGTCAAAAGCTTTTCCTCGTTCTCTGCTTCTAAAAATGTCACCATGCCGCCAAGCATATATTGTGCATCCTCTATCACAGTCCATGCCAGTTCAACCAGCTCTTTCCCTGTAATTCGCATATTTGCGCCATTTGTATAATTTTTACCAAGCTGTGCAATCAAATAAGCCGACATATTATATGTATCTGAGCTTTCGTCCAATTCGCTGATGCGCAGCAATTTTCTTTTTGTGGTATTGCTTACCGTTTCGCCCCTAACTGTCAAAGGCTTTAGCGCAAGGGTAAAATATCCCAACAATTCCTTACTTACCACTGAAAAAACAAGGTATGTAACTGACTGGCTCTTTTTTGTAAATTCTACGGCGCTTTTCTTCAAAAACCGTTCAACATCCGGATTCTTCGGACAGGAAAAGCCGGAAAGCACTCTGGCAAGCATTGGCTCTCCGGCTTTCTCATCATTTCCTAATGCCAGATAATCACGAATGTTGATATAAAAGAACTTATCATTTATCGACATTCGCTTTCTCCCATTCTCTCATAAATTTTCTCAATTCCTCTTCCCCCTTGATCTGCCTTGCAGCTACGGGAGTGCGTTCAGGACGGTTTTTGGCAGATTCTTCAATCGCATTGACAAACATCTCCACCTGTTCCTTGCCGGAAATGACAAAATTTTTCGTGATACTTGAAGTTGCCATAAAAACACCTCCTTTGTTAATTCATGACTATAATCTGCTTACCGATTTATAGTATGGCTTTTCTACAACAATTCATACTTTCCTATCTACATTTTATTATCTTATCGCAGTTAATGCAACAAAACTTTTTATGAATTTTTATAACTTCATACAGGTGTCTAATCCCCCACCTCTATATCCGATATCTTGACCACCAGCACCTCTCCCACATAAGCGATAGATCCCTCATTTGGATATGTCGGCATACTTACCACCTCCGGATCCTCCCAGGATATCCTTGTATAGTTGATCGGTACAGCCAGTTCATATTTGATAAATGCTTCCTCCGTCCCGGTATATGTCAGCGGCGTCTTTGTCATGCCATAAGGCAGAAGGTCTTCCAGTCCCTCCATCTCCTGCAGATAAGGCGAGCTTCCAAACGGACCGCAGAATGCTACCGGCGTTATGCCCGGTTCATACCCTTCTATCTCTTCCATATCCACAACGATCCTTGTCATAAATGACGTGATCGCGCGATCCTGCAATTCCCTTTTCAGATATACCTGATTGGCGTAGACCACATTGGACCATATGATACACAACACGGAAAGGCAGACTGCCGCCCGCAGCCATACATTATTTTTTTCCTCCGCCAGTCCGATGACAAATACATAAAGCAATACAAGCGCATACAGCGTCAGGATATGATCATTTCCTTTTGATATGATGCATACAAAATTCATGGCTGCCGGCAGCGCCAGAATGAGAAGCGCCTGAAACAGATATTGCCAGATCTTCCTTCCTTTTTTCAGATTTTTCTGAACCATCAGAAAGATCAGCCCCGCCGCCACAATGATATTGGCTCCGCGCAATAAATATTTCCAGACGATACTCAAAGAACGTCCCCTGAATATCATGGTCACGAATGTATCAGGATGCGCCAGATAATAAAAGACCTTCCGATAAGCAAGTCCGATGGTTGAGGACAAAGAAGTTTCCGTATAGTCACCCAGAGCCGCCAGTCCGTTATAAGAATCCGCGACCCAGATGCCGAATATCCGCCGGATCATCTGCCACATCAGATAATACAGCAGCGCGGCGATCAAAAGCACAGCGCAATAGTAAGCAGTTTTTTTAATAAGCTCCTTTAACTCCTGATCCTTCTGTGCCTCCCGAAGCAGCAGAAAGATCACAAGGACAATGGATACAGAGATATATGCCTGATAGATCCCCATCGCCACTGCCAGTGTAACCGCCCCCAGACACAGAAACTTCCACGTCCCCTTCTTACACAGCCAGACACCTGCAACTGCCAAAAACAGCGCCAGCATGAAAAAATCCACCCATGGAAGAAAGGAAGCATTGAGCGCCGTCAGCACGGCATTACACGCCATGATTCCAGAGATCATATTGATTGAGATCAGCTTCCTAATCTCCAGCAGGTCAACCACCAGATACACACTAAACGAAAGCCAGAGCACCGCGCAGAAAGAGAGCAGCCATGGATTGCACAATCCTCCCCGTAAAAAAAGCAGGATCGGCTGCAATACCCGTCCCAGCGCAATTTGCCAGGCACTGTCATCCTGATAGATCTGCAGCAGCGCATCATGCGCATACATATTGTTGGAAAAACGGTATCCGTGCGCAAACAGATACCAGAACACAACCGAACAAAAAACGCATACATACCTCTGCGTCGGTTTCTCATATGTTTTATCTGCCAATCGTATCATTTTGATCCTCCATGTCGCAGCTAGAAGTACTTCTCACACTAATCTTCATTCCGGAGCGTTTAGCGACGAGGCGACGCAAATTTCAAATTCGCGTCTGCCATCAGACAAATTTGTGTCGCTCCGGCACAAATTTGCGGTTGAAAAATCAGCACATCAGTGTGATTTTTCAACCTATCACCAGTTCCAGTATCAATACCACCACACAAGCCGCCACTGACACCTTAAACAATCCCTGTCCTTTGTATGCCATGACTAACGCCGTAGCAAATCCCGCAATTCCCGTCCATATATTACCGGTCGCTGATATGATTGCCGGAAATGTCATTACTGCCAGCGTCACATACGGTACATAATATAAAAATGACCTAATGGTTTTATTTTTGATTTCTTTTCTGATCAGTGTCAACGGCAGCATACGAATCAGGTAAGTTACCACAGCCATGATCAACAGATATATCCAGATATTATGATCCATTTTCTTATTTATTATCTCCTAACTTTCCACTTTATTTCACGCGCTTTTTCTTTATTCTCTTTTCAAAAAAATGTTCCTGCTAAAGAACGTCTGTTAAGCATAATTTAAGGTACTTTTCATTTACCCCATTATCCATAAGTATCTGTGAAATTTCATCATATACCATCACTACTTCTTTTCCTTTATATGGTGGTTCCGGCTTTTCAAAAAATGCAATATCGGGCGTTTCTTTAAACACCCAGATATTGTATGCTTTAATCTTATTAACAAGATTTTTTTCAGGCATAAACTCAAAAGTATTGATAACACCGTCCAATACCAGTGGAAATTCAACTTCTTTAAAAGAAAAAATATCCTTATGCTTATGCATTGCTTTCTTGATCTTGCTTATATCTTCACAGCTAATATCAGCCGTGAAAAAATCGATCTTTGTATTAGCTTCATCGTCAATAGATCTATTTCTTTCGAAATATAAGCATCTCACATTTCCCTTTTCCAAGTTTTCAATTACATCAACTTGTGAAATCGTATTTCCCCATGCATCAGCAAGTTCATATCTAAAAATTCTTTTTTCTTTCACTATTATTTCACCTTCATATTCCGTTTTACGTTTGTTTTCCCGGATACCATATCCAACTTAACAACAATCGGTTTTCAACAAGAACACCTTTCCGAAAAGAAATTTATATTATTTTCTTTACTTTATCTTCCCCAATTCCATACCGCCTAATTTTCCGCCGTCTGCAGCTCTCCGTCCTCCGGCAGCTCTATCGGAAATAGGAGCGCGGCGATCAGCGAGATCGCCACCGTCAGGACGATGATCCTTGTCCCGGCAGATATCTCCTTCACATAAGGCAGTACCGTACATGCANNCCAGCGCCACATGCTTATCCTCTTTTGCCGGTGGGATAAAGATCGCCACAAACATCCCATACAACGCAATACTCAACGCATTAACGATCAGTTCCGGAAGGATATTGCCCATGACCACGCCAAGACAGGTTCCGAGCGTCCAGCCGGGGATCGCGAGCGCCATGGCTCCATAAGGATAAAACGCATTCAATCTGCCCGGTACGCCGATCGAGATCCCGAAGATCTCATCCGTAACGCCAAATGCGACAAAAAAGCGATGAAAGAACGGCATCTTAGGATCGATCTTCTGCGACAGCGCGCAGGACATCAACATATAACGTATATTGATCACCAGCTGGGATAGCGCCATCTCAGGATACGAAGCATGCGCGGCGATCAGCGTCAATGCCGCCGCCTCACCGGCCGATGTCAGGTTGGTAAGCGACATCATAGTCGCCGCAAAGGCAGAGATCCCGATCTGTTTTGCCTGTATCCCCAGCGAAAATGAAACCGCAAAATATCCCAGCGCGATCGGCACGCCGTCCCTCATACCGTTTTTAAATATATTCCATCGCCTGCCGGTATTCCCATGTTCTGTTTTTCCATTACCTGTATGATCTTTTCCGTTCTTCGTTTTACCGGTACTTTCCTTCATAACCAATAACCAGATCTTTCCATAACCTGCATTCCCGCAGTTTCTTCCATTTTCCGTCCCCAATTCACAAAGCCGATTGGGACAGCAGTCATATTCTATCATATTTTTTTATTATTTTACAATATATGATTGACATTATATTGAATACCTGTATAATAAAGAGCAGCGAATAAAACAATCTCTAAACTTTAAGTATATTTTTACTGCGACTTGCAATGAGTTTTAAGCCGCCGTTTGACACTATTTTAGAAAGGCGTACATATAAAATGTATAATGATTTAAAACTGGGATCGCGTCTGAAGGATCTGCGCAATGAACACGGCTTAACACAGCAGGAGCTCGCTGACCGCACGGAACTGACCAAAGGCTACATCTCACAATTGGAACGCGACCTGACGGTCCCGTCGGTGCCGACGCTTTTAGACATCCTGCAATGTCTGGGCTGCACGCCCGCGGATTTCTTCAGCGATACGAAAAAACCGCCCGTCGTCTATCATCAGGATGAATATTTTGAAAAAATCGATGAGGAAAATCAAAACATCGTCCAATGGCTGGTGGCTGACGCTCAAAAAAATATGATGGAACCTTTAATGATCCGGCTTGCCCCCGGCGGAAATACCGTTTCCGACAAAGCGCATACCGGTGAAGAATTTGGTTATGTCATGAAGGGGCAGATCCGGCTGGTGCTGAATGACACCAGCCATCTGATCAAAGCGGGGGAATCATTTTATTACACCTGTTCCCAAAAGCACCAGATATTTAATGCCGGCAATACGACCGCCGCGTTTTTATGGATCAGCACCCCGCCCAGTTTTTAAATACATAATCGTCCCACAAGCGAACATATTTTATGAGGTACATAACATGCTGGAAAATATATTATCCTTAAACAATATCACAAAATCATTTGACGGGGAACTTGTTCTGGAAGAACTCTCCCTTGATATCAGGCGCAATGAATTTGTCACGCTTTTGGGTCCGTCCGGCTGCGGAAAGACCACCACGCTCCGTATCATTGCGGGATTTGTCATGCCTGATCAGGGCAGCGTCCTGCTGGAGGGGGAAGATATCACCACGCTCCCCACGGAAAAACGCTGCATCAATACGGTATTCCAGAAATATGCTTTATTTCCCCATATGACCGTGGCGGAAAATATAGCCTTCGGCTTAAAGATCAAGAAAAAGGACGACGACTATATCCGCCAAAAGATCAAATATGCGCTGGAGCTTGTCAATCTTACCGGATTTGAAAAAAGAAAACCCCGCTCCTTAAGCGGCGGACAGCAGCAAAGAATTGCCATTGCGCGGGCGATCGTGAATGAGCCTCAGATCCTTTTATTAGACGAACCTCTTGGCGCGCTTGACCTAAAGCTCCGACAGGATATGCAGAAGGAATTGATCCGGCTGAAAAAAGAACTTGGCATCACCTTTATCTATGTTACGCATGATCAGGAGGAAGCCCTGACGATGTCCGATAAGATCGTCGTGATGAATCAGGGATATATCCAGCAGATCGGCACCCCGGAAGATATCTACAATGAACCGCAGAATGCTTTTGTCGCGGATTTTATAGGCTCCGCCAATCTGCTTGCGGGGACGATGATCCGGGATGAGCTGGTCAGCATCAATGATGTCCGCTTTGACTGTGTGGATAAAGGATTTGGCAATAATAAACCGGTAGATGTGGTGATCCGCCCCGAAGATGTAGAAATACGAGAAAAAGGTCAGGGCATTTTCCCTGCCGTCGTCACCTCTGTTTTATTCAAAGGCGTCCACTATGAGATCTTTGCGAAGGGGATCGGCATCGACTGGATGATCCACACGACCGCCTATCATGAAGTCGGCGCGGAGATCGATCTGTATGTGAAACCATTCAACATCCAGATCATGAATAAGCCCGAGTCGGAGGACGAAGCTGTCATCCAGACGGAATAACCATAAGAAGCCCTAAAGCGCTTATCAATTAAGGAAAACGACCAATATTAAGGAAAGGCAAAGCATCATATGAAACGTAAATATATCGCAGCTCCGTATATTATCTGGATGAGCGCATTTATCGTACTGCCGCTTATTTTTGTGGCATACTATGCGTTTACCGATAAAGCCGGAGGATTTACTCTGAAAAATATAACCGCAATACTGGATCCGCTGCATATCAAGGCAACAATGCTTTCCTTGGAGCTGTCGCTGGCATGTACGATCCTATGCCTGCTGATCTCATTTCCGCTTGCCTTAGTGCTGCGCCGTCTGAATATGAATAATAAAGGGATCATCATTTTAATCATGATCCTGCCCATGTGGATGAATTCGATCTTAAGAATCCTTGCGCTGCAGATGATCTTAAGCAAAAACGGGATTTTAAATATGATACTGTCATGGTTCGGCATTGCGCCGCTTTCCATCATCAACACACCCGGCGCGATCGTCTTCGGTATGGTCTATGATTTTCTGCCTTATATGATCCTTCCGATCTACAATGCGGTCATGGATATTGACAACGATCTGATCGATGCCGCCAGGGATCTGGGCGCTTCCAATCCCTCCGTGATATGGCGGATCATCCTGCCCCTGTCGAAACCCGGCATCATCAGCGGGATCACAATGGTATTTATCCCCTGCCTGACCTCCTTCGTCATACCTGACATCTTGGGCGGCGGCAAGATCCAGCTGCTTGGCAATGTCATTGAACAGGAATTTATTACAAGCATGAACTGGCATCTGGGTTCGGGATTATCCTTTGCACTGATGATCTTTGTGGTCATCGGGCTTGCTTTCTCAGAAAAGCAGGAAAAAAAGGACCGCGAGTCACTGGTTTGGTAAGTGTGAGAAGAACTTCTAACTGCTCGTAGCAAAGGCTACTTCGCAGAGAAGTTCTAAGTCTCACACTGAAAAACGCAAAAGCGGACCCGTCCGCTTTTTAGCGGCGTTTTTCATCGCTATTTAAATCGCAGCAGAGCTGTGGTCCAACATTTGCAGGTTACGGAAAGGCACGGTTATTAGCATGAAAAATTTTATCTGTAAATTTTATCTGGCAATCATTATGATATTTTTATATGCACCGATTCTGGTATTGGTCGTGCTGTCTTTTAACAGCTCCAAATCCAGAGTTGTGTGGGGCGGATTTACCCTGGAATGGTATCGTGATATCTTTCGCACTTCCCAGGTCATGTCTGCATTGCAGAATACGATCATCCTTGCGCTTGGTTCCGCCTTTTTTGCAACGCTCATTGCCCTGCTTGCCTGCATCGGCATTGATGCCATGCGCAACCGGGAATATTCCGTCGTCATGGCAGTCACGAATATCCCCATGCTGAATGCGGACATCGTGACAGGCATTGCTATGATGCTTTTACTGATCCGTTTCATGCCGCTGGGATTTTCCAGCATTATGCTGGCGCATATCACCTTCAATATCCCTTATGTGATCCTGAGCATCCTGCCCAGATTTAACCAGCTGGATGTCAGTATTTATGAAGCGGCAAGGGATCTGGGCGCAGGACCGGTATATTCCTTTTTCAAGGTCGTGCTGCCGGAACTGATGCCCGGCATTGTCTCCGGATTTTTTATGGCAGTCACCATGTCCATGGATGATTTTGTCATTACCTATTTTACCAAAGGACCCGGAGTCAATACCTTATCCACGATGATCTATTCCCAGATCAGAAAAGGAATCCAGCCTACGATGTATGCGCTTTCCACGATCATCTTCCTGATCACGGTGCTGGTTCTGATCCTGGCCAATATATTGAGCACGCCGTCCAAAAAACGCGGTGTGAGCTTACAAAATAGGAACATATAAATATTTAAAAGAGAGGAATCATGATTATGAAAAAAAGAATTCTTGCTGTACTATGTGCAGCCGCGCTTGCCGCAACGTCCCTCATGGGCTGCGGAGGGAACAAGGAACCGAAGCAGCAGATCACCGTATTTAATTATGGTATGTATATTGATCCTGCCATTTTGGATCAGTTCACTGCCGAGACCGGTATCGAGGTATTGTATGAAGAAGCGATGACGCCTGAAGAACTCTATTCCAAGTATTCCTCCGGCGCAATCAAGTATGACGTCCTGTGTTCTTCCGAATATATCATTATGAAACTGATGGAGGAGGGCGAATTGCAGCCTATGGATTTCACGCAGTTTCCCCATATCGACAGCATCAGCGATGATGTCTGGGAATTCTGCGCCACCTTTGATCCCGGCAATCAGTATGCCCTGCCCTATTTCTGGGGTACGGTAGGTCTTTTATACAACAAGGACATGGTATCGGAACCGCCGACAAGCTGGGACGTCTTATTTAACGGCGAATATTCCGGCAATATCATCATGCAGAACAGTATGCGCGATGCCTTTATGATCGCCCTGAAATATCTCGGATATTCCTGTAACACGACCAATCCCGACGAACTTGCCGCGGCAAGGGATCTGCTGATCTCCCAGAAGCCCGACGTACAGTCGTATCTTGTGGATGAAGCAAGGGATGAAATGATCGCGGAAAATGCCGCGATCGCCGTGGTATATTCCGGGGACGGACTGCTTGGATGCGAAAGCAACGAATCTCTCGCTTACATTGTCCCGGAAGACGGCAGCAACCTCTGGATCGACTGCTGGGCAATGACCAAAAACTGCGACAACCCGGAAGCGGTATATCAGTTCCTTGATTACCTCTGCTGCCAGACTGACATCGTAGCACAGAACTTTGAATATGTATATTATCCGCCTTCCAATGCCGACGTAAGGGAGCTTTTGGATGAAGACGTGGCCAATGATCCCCTCCTGTTTCCGGATTTCAATGCTCTGGAAAACTGTGAAGTATATCAGTTAATGGACGAAGATACCACCGCGCTTATGGATCAATACTGGAAGGAGATCAAAGCTGAGTGATCATCTCAGCACCCGCCATGCAGATACATCTCATAGAAGAAATAAAATAAAGAACCGGTTACTTTACCAAGGGCGACGACAGCGACAAATACCTCGATCCCTTGGTGAAAGCCGACTCTTCTGGAAAAGATCGGGATGCTGTCCAGCATCTCCGCAATGGCAAGCCCCGCCTCCACATCTCCCCCCATGGTATNNTCCGCAATGGCAAGCGCCACGCAGCCTTCAAACATACCGCCGAACAATCCGTAAATCACGATAAGAACGATCCCAAACCCTCCTGCGCCATTGGGGAATCTTAAAAATGACGAAAAAACCGTCAAAATCCCGCCGATAATCGTTCCAAGGACAACTGCATTTTCATAAAGGACAATATGATCTGCAGAATTGGTCTTCTGCGCGAACCGCGGTATCAAGCCCACGGAAATCAACACAGTGAGAACTCCCGCTGAAACAAGCGATCCAAAGCTGAATCCGGCAATGATCATTACAATTAATAGTAAAACCTTCATATCCCGTTCTCATCCTTCCTTCACACTTCTTCCAAGCTTTCGCCCTCGCGTTTCGCATTTTCCATAAGAGCTGTATCAATATCATCCTCATACATCTTCATCTCCACTTCGATCGGCGTGGGATCTACAGTCAGACGCTTGCTGCCTAAATGGTTAAAAAACAGCGTGATACCAACGGCCAGACCGATGGAATAGGAAAATTCCAGAACACCAAGCCCGCCGGAGGGTTCCCCCATGACCTGTTCATAGATTCCGGAAAATAACATTTCAATCCCGATATCGTTATGAAACGCCATGATCGTAAACGCCGTACCGAAAAAACTGACCAATGCTACCATGGCAATCTTCATTTTTTGTAAAAACGGTTTTGCTTTCTTTCCGGCATCATATTCTACCAGAGCATCCATTTCCCCAACATTTTGGACGCTGACCGCCGGAGAAAGCTCTGAAAGCATACGGATGATGACAAGGGAACTGATGCATTTTCTATGAGGTCCCTCTTCCTTAAAAGTATATACTTTTATGCTTCTTGCTTTCGCAAGCATCACATCATCCGAGCAATATACCGTTGCCATATCTTTTAGGAACACATCTTTCTCTTTGACCTTAATACATTTATCCAGTTTTAAATAAATATCAATTGTCTGCATATAAAAAGGAGAGCCTTTCTTAAGTCTCTCCTTAGTTTTGTTTGTTTTTGCTTATTTTATACATGCCAGGCATGGTACAAAATATTTATTTCTGTCAGCACCGCTTAAAATCCACTAACTCTTGTCATCGAAGTAAACTCCGACCCCTTCCAAAGGATATTCATCTGCACATGGCTTAAGCCATTGACTACTATCTCCATATGGCGTTTCTCGCCTCCTTGCTCATCCAACACGATCGTATAGACATCCTTTCCCGTCTGGTCGCTGACTTCTGATGTTAAATTGTATTTATATTCAACCTGATTTCTGACTTCGCCGGTTCCGGTAAATTTCTCATAACTGGAAGCAGTACCGTCTGTCCGAAACGTATAAAAGGTGACCGGTGAACCCGGAAGCTTCCATTCTCCCACGATATTCGTCTTGTTGATCTCAACAGGACGGAACATGCTGAATAAATAATAACCGCCGGCAATCAAAAATACCAAAAATACGATTGCTATGATCTTATTTGCAAGTTCATTATCCTCTTTCTTTTTCTTCCCCTTTGCCATAATCCACCGCTCCTTCCGCTAATATAATATTTCAATATCCTTATCTCTTGATTCGATGTGGAAAACGCTTTAACCCACATTCCGCTATATTAGTTGTATCACATTTCTCAAGGAATTGCAATGCTTATTCTTCACCTTCCCTGACTGCCTTGGCAAATTCCGCCTGTATGGAAGGATCATAGGACAGCATCGGATCAATATCCTTACCTTTGATCTTACGCTCTACATAATTGCTCACGATCTTTACAACGACCGGCGACAATACAATCACGCCGATCAGGTTCGGGATCATCATCAGCGCGTTAAAAGTATCTGAAATATCCCATGCCAGAGACGATGTCATCAGGGAACCGCTGATGATCATCAAAACAAAGATCACCCTATAGACCTTAGCGCCTCTGATGCCAAACAGANNCATAGTGGGACCAGCCAAGCACCGTCGTAAAGGCAAATAATAATATCGCAATGGCGATAAACATCTCTCCAAACCGACCGAATCCCGCGCCCAGTCTGCCAAACACCTGACCAAATGTCTGCTGGACCAATGTTGCATCATTAACGCCCTCCGCTACCGCTCCGGTTGCAAGGTCAATACAATTGGAAGAAAGCACAACGATCGCAGTCATTGTACATACAACAAACGTATCCGCAAACACTTCAAAGATGCCCCACATACCCTGCTTAACAGGCTCTTTAACATTGGAATTGGAATGTACCATTACAGAAGATCCAAGTCCCGCTTCATTAGAGAATACGCCGCGCTTACATCCCTGTGTAATGACATCCTTAATTGCCACCCCGACTACTGCGCCCCCGACTGCCTTAACACCAAATGCGAATTTAAAAATCGCGCCAAAGATCGCGCCGATCTGTGAAATATTAGCAATCAGGATGATCAATGCACCGACCACATAAGCAATCGCCATAAACGGTACGATCCGTTCCGCCACCGCCGCAATCCTCTCAAGACCGCCGATGATGATCACGCCTGCCAGTATCATTAAAACAATACCAATCACCACAGAAACTACTGTGACCGCTCCATCGCCCTCACCGTAAAGCACCGGCGCATTAACATTCTTAAAAAATGCAGATTGAAGATTTAACGTGATCTTATTGATCTGCCCCATGTTCCCGATACCAAAGGAAGCAAGCAGCGCAAAAATGGAAAACAGTACGGCGAGGACGCGTCCTGCGCCTTCGCAAAAGCCGTTCTTCTTTATCTTTCCAAGTCCGTCCTTCAGATAATACATCGGACCCCCTGACCATTCACCCGCCTGATTCTTACGGCGGTAGTAGATACCAAGGACATTCTCGGAAAAGTTGGTCATCATGCCGAAAAATGCAGCAACCCACATCCAGAACACTGCACCCGGTCCGCCGATTACGATCGCGGCAGACACACCGGCGATATTCCCTGTGCCAATCGTTGCCGCCAGCGCCGTACAAAGCGCTTGAAACTGAGACACGCTTCCCTTGCCCGTCTTGTTATGCGTATCCTTTTGAAATACGCCGACGATCGTCTTTTTCCACCAGTGCCCAAGATGCGTGATCTGAAAGAATTTTGTCATTACCGTCATCAATACACCCGTACCAAGCAAAAGCACCAGTCCGATCTTGACCCAGACAAATGAGTTGATCGCATTATTAATCTCTGTTATTTTTGCCAAAAAATCTGCCATAGCTCCTCCTACCTTTCTTTTGTGCAAGCAAAGATGATCTGTCCCATAATGATCGGCATTGAAACAGCCAGATCAACAGCTTTTGTCTAAACATATGCTAAAAACACAAAAAAATTGCACCCAAAAGGTACAATCCGCCATTGGTTCTGTCCTTTTGCCTGAGAGATCGGCATCTTAGCCTTACACCTTCGGCGCTCACTAAATGAGGCTCTCCAGAAGTTATTTTTCCTGTTAATCATACACTGATTTCTAAGGGATGTCAACCCAAACTTGGATCCCCAATTTGGGTACAAAAATTGGGGATCCAAATATGTACCGGGCTTTTTTAATATTCTTTTAACGTGATAGTTGCAAATGCAGGATCATCTACACAAATTTTGACAAGATGGAGTATTGAGATAATTTCCTTTTACTACTCCTTTGTATAGTTCTTCAATACTCCCGACTACCTTATCAAGATTTTTCTCCTTGAAAGAAAAACCAAGAGCGTCCGAATGTCCACCAAAGGCTTCCAAAAGTTTTTCTCCTGCAGCTTCCTGTTCATTCAAAGCACTTATTTGATTAAACATATTAGGATATCCCTTGACATTCCTTCCGAATGCCGAGATAATACCGTTTTCTTTTTTGGCAAAACAGATCGCTGGGACGCCCGCACTCTCCGCAAGTTCTCCGGCAAGCAGTCCTGCAATGCCAGCGGGTATAGATTCGTTGTAAAACATGGCAATAGGGCTTTCCAGTGTGTTATTTGCCCTTTTATATGCAATCCCTTCTACAAGCTGATCATAAGCCGCAGTATTTATTGCCGCCTTTTTCATATCTATTCTGATCTCGTTTATTTTAAACATTTCGGTGATCTTTGATTCATCAAAATCTTCCTCTGTCATGTTCAATGCACTGTAGGCTTTAAAACCGCCTTGCTTCTCCAGTTGTCCCATTGCATTGATAACCGGAACCACGTTGAATCTAATATCTGTAGAACTAAGTCTCTGCACACCAAACACTTTACTGCATTTTTTCAAAAATTCATGCAGCCCCTTAGGCATATTGGCTTCGCTGGACTGTCTGATGGTGTCGATGCCGGCAAGGATAATGGATGCATTATCATCGTAAGAATTATTTACGGCGACCATATCAGCCACTGTGCCAATCGCCGCGAGAGCTTTTACAAAGTTGATATCTTTACCGGAAACATCATATTCTTGGGCATATTCTTCAAAGATCTTGTAACACAATCCTGTCGCGCAATAATCAGGCATATGCTCCTTCCTCGTGAAATTGATCATTCTTTTTTCTTCTGTATCATAAGACAGCGTATTAAAATCCAACATCCTTCCGGATGGATACACGATCTTTCCGTCATCGATCATGTCATCGGAAATTTCATGATGGTCAATAACAAACGGTACTATCTTGGTAATATACGCAATGTCGCACAGCTTTTCAAAAGAGGTTGACCCCAGATCCGAACATATCACCATTTTGTTTTCTTCCAACGACAGATTGGAAGGAATATCGTAACCATCCTGTTCTCTATCTCCGATCACGACTCCTGCATCCGGAAAAATCTTCTTGAGTATCAATGCCGAACAGATGCCGTCACAGTCAAAATCACTGATTATAAGAACTTTCCGCCCACCTTCCTGCGCATGGTAACATTCCATCAGAGATTTATACATTTCTTCAATTTCTTTTTTGGCAACAATGGATGGCTGTCCATACTTTTTTGGGGTCAGTAGCTCATTGTACGTAATCATAATTTTCTCTCTCCCTATTTTTCCATTATCTGTCAAATGGCGGTTCTTCCGTATCATATGAACGCTCGTCTTCTTTTTCAATCAACCCTCAAAGCCGATAAATTCTTTTATGTCCGGATTGTTTAACAATGTCTGCAATATTTCCTTTGACTGCTTTAGGAAGTCCTCTGCATTGATATACAGAACTCCGTCGTTCGATTCGCCGTTTTCTCCCAAGTATATAACTGCCTTATTAACGATCTTATATCCCGTCTTTGCTTCAATATCTCCGCAAACTTCCTCATTTACAAGATGCTCAAAATCCTTGGCAATCTGATAAAATATAACATCTTCAAAGCTCTGTCCGTTGATGTCGCTTTCCAATTTTTGAAGGATCTTGCCCCGCTGTTCTTCTGTGTATTCTATAAACCTATCGGAAGTAACTAAAGCATTTATCAGTTCCGTTGCCTGACAGTACCGCATCCCGATCTGCGTAAAAAGGTATTCCTTATGCGTTACCGCATCAAGACCAACCGTTTGGGGAATTTGATACAGGACGTCCATATCTATTAGGTAATCTATGCTCAGATTTACTTCGTTTTCACTAATTTGGTCATAATAATGTTCTTTTATCCCTAAAAAGCACCGCACCCTGTCATTCATTTCTTCCGTATCAATGATATCGGGATCCCCTAATTTGCTTTTGGTTTTTTTTCATTAACTCAACAAGTGATCCTAAATCATGGGACTTAAAATCCTCATTGATGATTTTCGCGACAAATGTCCGATTATGGTACTCAATTACTTTCCTGATGGAAGGAGACAGGTCTTTATGCGCCACAAGACTCCAGAATACATCATGGGCATAATTTCTGCCGCCATGCCATCGTTCTATCGTATTGGTGATCATCTCCAAGACATCTTCCAATTGCCCTTCCTACCTGAGCAATGCTATCATTGTCACTGCATCTGATCAATATGGTATTTTCATAATCATTCAGATTCCTGATTTCCTGCAGCATCATGACGGTTTTCCCTGTGCGTCTCAATCCGTATAAACAGCACACTCTTCTGTTATTTGGGAATGTCATATATTCATGCAGATCCGCAAGCAAAAAGCGTTCTTTGAATTTCTCGTCCTAAGTCTGTTCCGTGTAATTTTTTAACTCTTTTCCATGATAAATTTCCATATAAATACAGCTCCTATAAATATTTCTTTTTTATTATATCATAAGCTAAACATCATTTCTAATTCAACTGCGCATTTGGCAGCACATGTTTAATCCTCCTTTTCNNATCTGTCGAATAATCCCATAAATTTCCCCTCCATGTCATATTTTTCATAGTTTTACTTCTTAATTACTTTCTAACCTTATAAACTATATTTTTATTTCATCATATATCGCCAAAAAAGTCAATAAATTTTGGGGCAGTACATGTTTAATCCTCCTTTTCGGCGACAGACCAACTGCCTCCGTTTTTTCTGTAAAATTTTGTAACTAACCCCTGAACTTAGGTTAAATGCACATAAAAAGCAGCTATGTCAGGCAGTGCCTGTCTCAGCTGCTTTTTATGTTATCTTTTGCTGTTTATTTCAACTGCGGAAACTCTATCCCCTGCTCTCTTAGCTGCGCATACTTTTCTGCCACTTCCTGATGGTAAAAATATGGATGGTCTGAATCATTCTGATCCCAGTTGCCGACAACTTTATTATCCTTTAGGAAGTCCACTTCGGCTTTCGTTATGCCGCCCTGCCTCTGAATCGTCTCAAACAGCAGTTCTGCTTTTTTCTGATTTATCAGAGGTTCTTCTTCCGCTTCATCCAGATGTTTTCCGACCAGTTCATTTTTAAATTCGTCCAGTTGCAGACACGCAAGCATCTTGGCATAGTCCACTCTGGGCGTATAGAGATCCACCAGTCCCTGTTCATCCTTTACCACCTCGCAGCGGTACATCTGCTCATTGATCCAGTTATAAATATCCTGCCTGCGGCTTTCAGGATAATAGTCATATTGATATTTGAATACGGGTTTCTCGCAGTATTCGGTATTAACCACGACCGAAGATTCAATACACATATATTTTTCCGTCCGCATGGCAAGCGCGTCCAGCCTGCTCTCCTTAAACTCCTTCGGCGGGAGCTGGACCGTATAATCGGGAGCTTCCAGACGTTTCTTCCACGGTATGCAGTCTTTATCGCGATATAAACTGCATAGCTCGGCACGTCCATGGGAAGGGATCACATTGGGTTCACGGCGGAAGTGGTGCATTGGTTCTCCGTGTTCCCTTTCCGCTTCAGTCAGTCCGGTATAGTCTTTGATGTTACGCCATCCTTCATTATAAAAATAGCCATCCCCGACCGGCTGCAGTCGGTCGAATTTTACGGTCAGATCTCGATAATCAAATACAGCGCCTTTAGGACTATGTCGAACCGCGACCGGAGCTCCGTCCGGCAGCATCTTATCCTCTGGAGCCTGCGGATGATATAAATAAAATTCATCCAAGACCTTCTGCTCATACGCTCTTGCCTTTACAATTTTTTCATCCAGCTCCGCGATATCTTCCCTGACCTGCTGCAGCTGCCGAACCTTACTGTCCAGATCCGCCTGCATCACCTGTACCGACTGTTCCTCCGTCATGTCATCCGTGACTCCGGAATCGATCATCGATTGAATATGCTTTTCAGACATCCCTCCCTTGCGGAATCTGTCGAATAATCCCATAATTTTCCCCTCCATGTCATATTTTTCATAGTTTTACTTCTTAATTACTTTCTAACCCTAAAGTTTATTTTATTTCATCATATATTGCAAAAAAAGTCAATAAAAATTTTGCATTTCGTAAAACTCCATTTTGGTTTTTTACAGGAAATGCCGTCCGCAGCTCTCTGTCTCCAACGGACGGCATCTGCCTCACTATACTCCCAAGCAAACTGACATAGGTCAATCCCTTGAAAAATTAATCTCGACTGTTTCATCCTTGATTGCATGCTGTTTGAACGGATTAGGGAATCGCCCATGCTGCGCGTTTTTACGCTCTGTTGCGTCATAACTTCTTTGGAGAAACTTGCGCGTCTCTTGCGCCATATTCTTAAACGGCTTTGCCGCTTCCTCTACCGGTACGACATTCTGCATAACTTCCTTTGGCAGATTCTGCATTAGACGTGCACAGGCGATATTGTCCCTTGCCAAAATACGATCGCCGTCAAACTGTACCTGCATGTCCAGAAGCGTAGCATCTCTATTACCGTCAACATACGACATTAAGGATAGACCATCCGCGTTTGCCTTAAATACCAGTTTATGATGCTGCTGATCCTCGGTGTATTCAATGCTGATTAGTCCCTTTTGGGGATTGGATTCCACATGCGGGCTGACGATCGCGTTCTCTCCCAGTGCCATTTTGTATAATGCGCCCTCTAACGTGGAAACCCATCCCTGCATAGCCTCTTGGGGAGTTACGGAAGTTTTTCCTTTCTCCTTTGCTGAATTTATCCCCTGCTTTTTTGAATTTATCCCCTGCTTTTCCGATCTTTTGTCCAGCTCATCAGAAAGCGATCGGTTAATCGCTTCTTTGGCATCACAAATCCTCTGGTTCTGCTCCTGACAGAGTTCCCTCACATAGGTGATCCCCGCCCTTGCGCCCTCAGTGAACTCCTGATCCACACGGATATCCTTTGCCTTCGGACTGTCCGCAAGCGTCCGGTAGGATTCGATAGACTGCAGGTCTTTGTTGATGACGATCAGTGCGGGAGCGATCTCCGCACCCGGCCGCACTTTATTCTGCAGCTCGTCGATCGCCGCAGAAAACAGGATCAGGTTATCTCCGTCTTTGAACATCTTGTAGGAATCTATCGGCGCTTTGCCGCCCTCGATATCAGTCCACTCCAGCTGTTCAAGGAACTGCAAGACACTGTCGGTCTTACCAATCCGTCCCACCCTGTCTTCCAGACTGTCAAGCTGATCTGCCAGCCTTTCCATTTCTTCCAGTTCCAGTCCGTTCTTCTTGTCCAACGCCTCCGTTAGTTTATTAACCATGTCCGTCGTGATGAGTGAATTTGCAAGAAGATCTTTGGTTGCTTCCGTCAGATCATCAAACTCTGCCGCATGTCCTTCCATGCGCTGTGCTGCCTGTTTCATCCTGCACCCCGCTTCCTGCTCAGGCGTTTTGTTCCCAACCTCTTCCATTTCAGCTTTTCCAAAGTCAAAGAATTTGTTGTTGCTGCCCTTGCTGAACAGCTTCTGCAGCAGTTCGATGATCTCCTGCAGGATGTTCTTTGCTTTTCCACTCCCAGTCATTGCCTGTTCAGGCGATGGTGTTTCAGGCGATGCCTGTTCATACTGTTCTTTCATTCTTTTTTCTCCTTTATTTTAAAATTGAGGTCGATACCCTCTGCCCTTATATTCTTTTTTTTAGTCCAAACCAGACTTTGCTTATAGGCGGCATACATAAAAAGATGATCCGCGGCGGAATATCCACCGCAGAACATCTATTACAGCACATCTACCGCCAAACATCCCTAACGGTCAAAATCATCTTCTTCATCCCGCTCCTGCATAAAATTATCGTCGGTTTTTGCCTGTTCGGGTATGGCTTGTTCGGAGAGTGTCCGTTCGAATGACTGGTCGGTCTATAGACTGGTCTATAATTTCATAAGACAGAATCTCCGCTGTATAAGGCAGCCGTCTTGCAATTTCATTGATGACCGCTTCTTCGTTGATTCCTTTGATCGACACATCAATAGACACTGTATAATCTTTTTTAGGAACCCTCGTGGAAATGCCCCGGATGCTGCCGCCGCTGGCATATATAGTTGTTCCGTATTCATTCTGGAATATCTTGTCTGCCTGATATCCCGTAAATTCAAACTTTAAATGCTCTGACTGGCCTTTGATCTTTTGAGCAAGCATGATGTCCTGTGAATCTTCCGGGATATTGGACAACGCACGCTTGTCATTCAACATATAGAACATATCATCCTTGGTTACCGGAATAACAATATCCATATCCTGTTCATACATTACAAGGATGTATGGCGCACTGCTCTGAAAAGTCTGACTGCATTCCTTTACCGAAAGATAATCCTTGTATGTAAAAACAGATAGACTGAGATAAGGATTTTCGTTCGCAAGAATTCCCTCTTTCTTCTTCAAGCCACTGCTTATTTCCTGTTTTCTCCATATGTCAAAATCATAACCTGTCAATGTGATTTTATTCTTTAGTTTTTTCAAAATATCCATAGTATTTCATCTCCTTTTTATAATTTTTGTACCATTATCAAAAAATACGGTAACTACATAAAATCACATCCTTTCCTAATTAACTATCTTAAAGTTGTCAATATTTTCCCCCTTTCCAATACTACTAAAATTAAAAATTAATCCTAATATTGTAAATAAATCATGTCAACTATCCCATTTTGTATTACACCTATTCGTCTGAAGGCTTTTCAGTTTTCAGAGCTCATCAATCCTAACGAGATATTCTTTTTTTATTCACAAAAAAGAACCGGTTATGTTCCGGTTCCACCTTTCTGATCTAATTCTGTTTTTATTAAGATTTTACTTTACCTCGTGCTCGTATTTACTGTCCGTATTATCAGCATAAATAATCTTCTTGTATGTATTTAACACCATACATACCTTCGCAATAGATATATTCAAAAGCCTTGCAAATTTATAGGCATTATCGACATGAAGCGGTATCTGTTTTTCTTCGGAAAGTCGACGGATCTTATGATAGTAATACTTTACATTGGGTTCGTTTCCATCTTCATCCTCATACGCACATTTTTTTAAAATATTAAAAAAATAAGAAGAAAACGGCACATCTTTTTTCTGCGAGTACCGTCCCTTCTTTTTTGTATGCTCCTTTTCCAATATGACACAGATTGCCTTCTGACATACTTCTTCTGCCTGATATGTGTTGATATGAAGGATATTTCTATAATGAATCGTAAACTGAAGGCACTCATTCAAGATCCTTTCCTGTTCAAAAATATCACTTATTTTTCCTTGAAAAAAAAGCCTCATGACATCATCATCAATCTTAAATTTAAAAAATTGTTTTTCATTTTCCTGTTTCACGACGACCTCTACTCATATATAATGTTGTACACTACATATATCGGGGATGCGCCCGCCTGATATGTATAAATGCTGACGACCTTGTGCCCTTGGGCAGCAAGTTCATCGATTGCTTTGTTGACCTCCTTTTCCACATCATTTAACCTATTCCGAAGTGTAAATTTTATAATTTTAACATGCCTTACTTTTACAGTTACCATTTCCGTCCTCCTTTTTCGGATAAGATCCGCTCGGATGTTATCCATTTTTCTGTATTGTATCAAACATAGAAACTGTATGCTTATCTGTCTGCTGTTTTAATCCTTTTCTTAGATATTCCATCCTCTATCCTGTTCCGGTGGGCTCTGTTTTTCCTTTGACATTTTTTACCTGCCTTTCTGTTTTTTTCCTTATTCCCTATCTGACGGCATTATATTGCTGCCATTGATGATGCTGTTTACTATCTCTTCTGTTTTACTACGATATGCATCCAGCATTTCGTATGTCAATCCGTATGAATAAGACATACTCTTAATATCCATCTGCGTTCCGTCATCTGATGTATAAATATAACTGTCATAATAAATGAGCAGATATCCAAGCGCCATCTTTTCATTTTCACCCAGTGCCGACCAGTTTTTTAAATCTTCCAAGATATCATTAAATGTTTTTTCATTGAAATAAACATCAAGCACTTCACATAATTCCCATACCCCCGCTGCGCTCAACTGCTCCTTCATATACTGCTCTGTCAGCATTTCTATTTCATCATCTGATGCCTCTGTTATGACCTCACTTGGGATCTTATAACAGGAATCAAGATCAAGTAGTTTATATCCCGCATAGGAATCCAGATCCATCCATGTTGCCGTATTGAATATATCCAGAAACCGTTTATTTCCTATGTCCTCCGCAGCAGAATAATCATAGACTCCCTCTGTCTGCGTATCGTCGGAGACGTCGTCAAAAGCATCGTCAACGGTTCCAATAATCTCACCGTATGCCGAATGTTCAAAAGCATACTCCTCACTGGCTTTGACCATTGCCGCGTACTCGCTTTCCGACACTACCGCTGCATCCGAAAGACCTGATACAGTCCGCAGCGTTTTCTCCGGTATAATGTGCGCATTTAACCCCAGCAGCGTAATATCCGATACAAGCGGGTTCATATCAGAAGCTTCGACCTTCATATAAACTAATCCATAAGCTTCAACGTCTACATAAACATCTACATAAATACGGTAAGTCACCCCATCATCCGTCTGCATATACGGATATACGGTTTCCTGATATGGCAGCGGGACCATACTCATGACCAATTCATTTCCCGCGGGCAGGAAACCTTGGTAGCGGTAACATTCAACAGACTCTGAAACATCCTGCTCCGATATCAGATATGTTTGTTCGGAACGCACTAACGTATTTTTTAACATTTCCATAAAAGCCGGGATGTCCGGAACCGGTCCGTAATCCTGTGATACCAGATAATATGTATTATCCAGAACTGCATTAGTATAAGATGTCACCTTATTATCTGACACAAGCAGATATACACCATTATCCTCGCTTTTAAAAACACCTGCCACATCTGGAAAATCCGAATTTGTAATGATCTCATACGAATCCCCGTTTTTTATAAGGATGCTCTGCAGCGTATATGCCTGCTGCTCTGCATTTTTCAAGAACTCCATAGAAATCTTTACTTCATAAGATGCATTTTCTACAGGCATAAATGCCGTGTCCAGAATTTCTTTATCATTGATACCGCACCCCATAAGGATCCAGCAAAAGAACGCAGCTAAGACCATGATCTTTTTCATAATTTTTCTCCTTCCTATAATTCCTAACCTCTGCCCATGATATAAGCAGCCGTTTTTTTCACCAGATCATAAAGATAGATAACGCCTGCCATTCCTATAAAAATTGCCGATACCCTGTAGTCAGCAAAATTCACCTTTGCAAATGCCAGAGCATAAAATATCATATATAGATCTGCAAAATCGTTTAAAAAAACTCTTATCCCGGTATCATGTTTCAAAAAAGGCGTAATGCAATGAAACGAAAAGCTCAAAAACAGGAAAAACCCAACTAAACAGAGCAGCATCACCACCGAGCCTGTCTGATATGACAGCATTGTCCAAAATCCGGCAACTACATAAGTTTTTTTGATTCCATGAAGTTTGGCAAACGCCTCTGAATACCCAAAAGATATCATGATGAAAAATAACGCACAATATAATGCGATCATCCCGATATCCAAAAATAACCGTATAACGGAGAACCAATCAGACGACTTCCTCTTGTTTGTCTTTTTTACTTTCATCTTTCGACTCCTTTAACATATCATCCGTTTTAGTCCGGACAGGATAGCTCCTTTTCCATTTAATCTATCTCCATTATAAATTTTGGCAGATATCTCTTCCTATAGCTTTGCTGATTTAACACATTAAAAATAATATGAATAAGGTACAATAAAGATGTTTCGGCACGTCCTTCTGCAACAT
Source organism: Lachnospiraceae bacterium UBA7480 (assembly GCA_002479655.1). GTDB lineage: Bacteria > Bacillota > Clostridia > Lachnospirales > Lachnospiraceae > NK4A136. The sequence goes on along the minus strand of DLOQ01000170.1, from coordinate 41,422 downwards.
GTCAAATGATTAACTTTATCACATTTTGTATCAAAAATCACTATGATTATATCTATAATTATTTAAAAACCTAATCATCAAAATCGTTATAACACACATCACGACCGCCAGCACCCCAAATACTACGTATTTTGTACGATTNNCGCCGGTTCATTCACAACAATGTTTTCCGCACGGTCTTTCAATGTCCTTTCTATATATTCCGAACGGTCAATCATACCAAAAGTAATTTCTATCGGTTCATTAGAACCAACACCGACATGATATATCCGATTTGCATATGCAGCAGGATAATTGACATCAAGAAATGCGGAATAAATTGTATAATCATCTGCGGGTATATTGGTTGCATTGATCCAGTCCGTACCGCCATTTAACTGAATCTCATAATACGCATCTAAATCATGCCCATATAATATGATGTTAGCCACAGCAAGCCGGTTATCCCTCATTTCTTCATCAACCAAGCCTTTGATTATGACCGTTCCCGTCGGCACACCGGACATCAATGCGTCAGCTCCGGAAGCACCAGTTATGTTTCCTTCCTCTGTACCCGTCAGGAATGTGAGATAATCTACTATAATGATATTATCCCCCCTGCTGATCCCATCCCTGTCCCCATTCTGCACATAATCCCCAAACGCTTCTTTATCGTACCATATATGGCACGTGACATTTGCCACATATCCGAAGTATAGGTAATCATAATCCGCCTTTAACGTCTCTTTGATATCCGGATAATCATTAAGACATACCCATCCGGGATCATCTTCCAGCCGGCGTTCGAGTTCTTCAAGTTCTTCCATGCTGCCACCATAATACTCTCCATTATATTCATTTGTGGCGG
>DLOQ01000170.1:18085-40499 GCA_002479655.1 Lachnospiraceae bacterium UBA7480 | reverse complement strand
CAAAAGTTTATGATATTCTTCTGTATATGCCGACTTTGCGCAATGCGTGGCAAGCCAGCGGTAGCAATCTATCACATCCTTATCCGGATCGACATCCGTATAAATAAGCCATAAAATAAACTCATAATTAATGATCTTCCGGATACCATCTTTTTTTAACGACAAAAGATAGATATATCTGTTCCTCTCAACAAGAGATGCCAGATGATGCCGCTGCAGAAATTCCTGCGTCATCATTTCTTTCGCCTCTTCCATTGTCTTTTTTTCATACATATCGATGAACACAAACCGAAAAAGATAAAGCGTATTCGCCCTTTTTTCTTCGTCTGTATGTCCCAGACAGCAGGAAGAAAAGCGTTTTTTTGAACCCGCAAGTTTTTCTGCATATTCATACATTAAATTTTTGTTAAATGTCCTCGTCATAAAATATATCCCTACCTTTTTCTTAGCTCTGGTCATTCTGCATTACCGCTTTCCATATATATGCTAAGGTACATAAGTTCATCTACTCCCCAGTAAGAATCGCCATCTTCATTATTAAACATTGCATAGTCTACCAACAGCGCACCAGATGTATTTTGATAGACTATCTGTCCGTCAACATTGGTTCCAGCTCCAAGAACTTCTTGAACCCCATCTTTGCTCATGCCAATAGATATGCCAGCAAAACTGGTCTGTACAAGCATATTTTCAGGATATTCTTCCAGTCCCGCCGGTTCAAACCAGAAACCGGAAGTATAAGCTCCTATCACTTTGCCGGCATTATCATACGACAAAAAAATCAGATTGTTAAAATTCTCTGCCTCAAATCCACAGCCGGTCCCATCAAAATAATACTTATCCATGTCGATTCCGCACTTAGAAAAATCACACCTGTCTAATGGAATGTTACCAATATCAACTGGCAGTTCATATATAACGCCGTTAATGCCAAGCTCGTTCAAGGCAATGCTCTCTGAAACATTATCCTCTATTCTGAAGGCGTAATACGCAGCCGGTAATGTTTCCGGGTCATCTTCCACTGACTGTTCCTCATTATCCAATGCAAGTTGTTCCTGTAACGACAATACTGTTTCCTCACTTTTATCACATCTTCCATCCGCATAGAATACATAACTTTCAATCTTTCCGGACATATCATTAATGGCACGTACCGTTAAGGTATCATTTTCATATATCACCGTCTGCGCAAAAGCAGCATCTGTTTCTTCCATGACCCAATCTCTGCCCATATCCTCTAAATGAGAAAAAATACTATCATTCACGGAATTATAGCGGTTAGTTATCACATCTTCCATTGTATTTGACAACTGGATATCCCTGATATCAAGCACAGACGTTTCAAGCGTACCATCTTTTATCTGCTGTTCGACCTCATTCTCATACTGCTGTAAAATATACCTTGCCCTTGGCTGTCCGTTAAGCCTCGAATAATAAAAAGCTATAATTTTCCCATCCTGAAGTACATTATCCGACGGCGCTGCCGCACCATTTTCAGATAAACTACCCTGCGACAGCGAACTCATATCCGTGCTTTCATATACAACATACAGCCGCTCATTTTCCGTCTGAATCACAAATGCATTACCAATTCTTGCATACTGAATCATCATATCCTCATAATCAACCTTGCCATTGAACGGCTGACAGGTCCTTGTCGTTTCCATCCAGTCATGTGTTGGATCATAGACCGCATAATAATTCAAATAAATATGATCATTATTCTGCGTACACCAGTCAGCAACTTCCGCCGCCCTGTTCCTGCTTTCAATATACATATGATAATTGTTTGCATCCGTTCTCGAAAGCGAATGTGCAAGGTCAATATTTAACCCCTCCGCAAAGAAAGCCCGCTCCGTAAGCGTAGCGGCGGTCTCCCAGTCGGTTTCCACTTCATTGCAAAAACTCATATACTGATATGCATCCGGATTGATCAAATCAGTTGAAAACTGGCTAAATTCACTGCTGTCCCAATAATTGCTGGGCTTTTCTGTCATAATTTCCATATTTAAACTATTAAAATATTCAACAATATTTATCATATTGCTTCTAATACTGTCAACACGCACGCACGCGCCTCTGTAATCATTCTGATATACTTCTACTGCCGAAGCCGCCGATACATCCTGCTTATTGCGGCTGCCACATCCGGTAATCCCAAACACCAAAACCAATAAAAGGACCAATAATTTCCTCATAATTTTAATTTCCTTTCGTTATTAATATTTTGTTTTTAAATTTTCTGTTTTTAAGAAAAAGACCGGACAAAACATACCGCCCGGTCTCTGTCTCAATCGTTTTTTGCTTACGCAATAAGCCCAAAGCCCTGCAGCATACTTTTAGCCGCTGCCATCAATACGCCCGCAAGCATCATAATAATGCCTCTTGTCTTAGCTTCCGGCTGCTGTTGAACGAACGACATAACAAACTCATATACACCATACACAACTAATGCCACGCCAACAAACCGTGTTACGGTAAGCAGGATGCCTATGATATCAGACATCATCTCATTCATGTCCAAATCAGTGTCAGTGATGGTTACCGAATTGGCATTGACCGCCATGCCCGGCATCATGATCCCCATCAGCATCAATACCGCTGTTTCTGCCGCAATCCTTAACTTTGCTGCCGTTCTTTTTACTGAAATCAACTTTTCCATGCTTTTTTCTCCTTTTCTTATCTGTTTTTTATTTAAAATGCGTCCTTTTTATGCTGTTTTGAATAAACGGCAGACCTTATTTTGAATAAACAAAGTCTCTAAAAGATCTGCATTTTTTTCACTTCCTCCTGCCTTTTTTTCTTAGCAGCCTGTTCTTCTTTTGATAATACGGACGGTTCTTTAAAATCCGAGGCAATCAGTTCTATCCGCTTGGGACTGTATTTGTAATCTTCTCCCCAGATATCTTCTATCTTTTCAAAATCCGTCTCATAATCATTTTCCCACACATAGATCTGCGGTGTCAGAAAATACTCCCGAACAAATGTTTTTATAAACTGGGTCATACTCATGCCAAACGGTTTGAAAAATCCAAACGCAAGTATAATAGTCATAGGGATCAATGCAATAGGAATGCTTTCATCAATCCCCGTTTTCGGAAAGAAATATTTAACAATCATATATGTCCCATATCCGGCAGCCATACCGGCAGCGGCAAAACCGGCTTCCTTAAAAGAAAAGCTGCCTATATCCTTTGTTTTGAATTTACGAATATCTTTATTGATCCTAATTTCCATGATCTCTTTTCCCCCTTTTTACTCTTGTATTCTTTTTTATTTCGTAAAAATCATTATAAAAATGATATTGAGAAAATCACACGCCAAGGACTTCATTGCATGCCTGCTTCGCCATGGACAACGCCCCAACTTCTGCAATACTTACCACGATGGGATATCCAAGCACTTTCAGGGTATCAAATGGATTTAATAATGAGTCTCCAAAGCCATCAAATGTTGTCACCAGAGCTTCCATAGCGAAGTTTGTTCCAATTTTAACGATCACAATAAACGCACACCCATATAAAGCTAACGCAAGCAGCTTCTTAACATAGCGAACCGCCGTACTGTCAGTCCCCTTATATATATCTCCAAGCGAGATCGGCGTAAGACCGACACGGAATAATATCTCCAGCTTTCTTGCATAAGCATTGTATATCATAATCAGCTCAACCAGCATAGAAATAAGCGCGCAAACAAAACAGCCCAAAATCACCCAGACACAATCAAAAAATCCAAGTTTGCTGATCTGCTCTTTTAAATTTCCCATCGAGGGACTCGTAGCCGGATTATAAGGATCCAGAATGAAATTATCATCCGCCTCTTTCATCAGCCAGTTGTTTGCACTCAATATCCATCCGATAACTTTATTTCCGTTGCAAACAACGGCAACGCCGCAAACAAATTTTAAAAATGGAGCAAAAAACGCCTGCATGGTTAAATTGCCCTGTGACATTAGCGCAATCTTATTTAATTCCATCAAAAAGTAAATGATAAGAAATCCCACACCGACAATGGAAAATGTGTCCCACATCAGATTAGATACCGCCAGATCACTATTTTGAAAACTAAGCAAATTGACCAGCTCGGTAGAACCTCCGACATTAGATACTACAAACGAAATAAGCCAGCCAACCGCCTTATGTACCCCCGACAGACCCTCTACCAGCTCATCATATAAGTCGCTTATTAAGGAAGTTACGACATCTCCCAGATTCGGATTGTCCCTCATGATTAAAATTGCTGCATTCATCATTAACATAATTTTGTCCTCCTTTTATTGCCCTGGTCCGCTGCTCAAACGCGCTTTATTAATTTGTTTTCCTGATTATTCAGAAAATACTCGCTTACATCTTTAGCTTTTTTGCTTATTCTTTTAAACTCATCATATCTCNNCTTATGCTCCGTCAGCCACATCTTACCGCCGCAGAACGGATCCACATCCCTGATCTTAACGATGCAGTCATCACGACCATCCTCATTGATCGCACCAATTTCATCAATACTCATTAAATCAACCTCGGTAGGCGTATAAGATGTCGATACACCCTGCTTGGAATTTGAAGTTGACTTCTGTATTATGGTCGTTTTGCCTAATACCTGCTGTACATACTTCTTATCATCATCAGAAGGTGAGCCAAGGAATAAAAGGCTGTCGCAGTTTGCATAAATAGACTGCCATTCATTGTCCGGATATAATTCTTCCAGCTGCGCTTTATTCTGAATCACTACATGTGAGCCAATACGGTACTTCCGGCTTGTGGATAAGATCGTTTTAAAGTTTGGGATCTCTCCGATATTATAAAACTCATCCAAAAGAAAATTAATATGGATAGGAAGCGCCGGATCACCGCCGGAGCTGTCCCTGTTATACCTTATTGTCATGCGTCCCAGATTATTGATATCCCTCACTAAGCTTTCACGATTGAAACTTGTTTTATAACACTTACCCTTATAGAGTATCTGATATATGAAACGATTGTTGATATACGGAGTTTCCTCTATATTATTCTCAGTGACGCTCCGCCTGAAATCATCCGCATCTTCATAACTGTCAAACATGTTAAATTTCGGAATATTCGGCTCATCATCAATAAAATATTTATCAATACATATTTTTTCACCCATTTCATACAGTCTGCCGTACAGCTGCGAGTAAAACATGGAAATCAAAAAGTTATAAGCCTGATGTGACTGTGGGATCGCAAGAAATACATAGGTCTGCGTCTGTGCAATCAAATCAAAATTAATATTTAAATACGGATATTTACTGTTATATCTTGTAATGCGGTTTACGTCGTCCGTTGCAAAGATCTGCAGATCAACAGCTGTAGTGATCAAAATAGTATTCGCAGTTTTTTCAGGCGCAATCAGGAACGTATCATAATAGATCGGTGTTTTGATCATCCGTCCGTTGAGCTCACAGTTTTCCTTCCATTGATTGATCTCCTTGGTCAGAAGAGTTTCTTCCGCCCTTTTACCACCTTCCGCATCCGCTTTAGCTCTTTGGGCTTTTTCAAGGATCGTGTAAAAACATTTATCCTCAATCGGAATCTCTTCATTTTCCAGCACATAATAGATCAGTGCCGTCAAAAATGCCTTCTCCGCCTTATCCCAGAACGGATCCCCGCCGCTTCCTTCCTTGCCTGCTTTTGCGTTCTTCATATACAGATCAACAAGGATATCTACCTGTATCTGTGAGATCTGTCCCTTGGCATCATACACATTTAAAAGCGGATTATAATGATTACTCATTTCCATATCCGAAACATTGAATAAATATACATTGTAACCTTTTTCTACCAGATACGGAGAAAACGACCGGAAAATATCCCTTGACGGATCCGTTACAATAAAAGAACAATTTTCCTGTAACAGATTCGGCTTGATATACTTAAATGTCTTTCCGGTACCAGTACCACCCATCACGACCACATTCGCACACCGATTTGCCTTTTTATTATCCAGAGTAAGCCTGACATCCTTGGAAAGGATAAAATTATAATCATATTCAGCTTTCAAATCTGAGGTAAACTTTTCATTATATTTTTTTATTGTACGTTTGGTCTGCAGCTGGGTTCTTCCATGTTCATGTCCGATCCTCATACGCTTCCGATCCTGTGCATTTAGGTACGCAAGAAGCACCACTACGCCGCCGACCAGCATACATATACCAAACGCTTTAAAGAAAATGGAAGAAAATCCAATCACAACAGGAAGCTCCTCTGTTATCAATCCGTTAACCATACAGGTGAACACACTGATCTCATCTACCCTTGCCTGTGCCGCCATCTGCTGCATCATATTCATTTCCTGCATATTCCCCGCAACGAACATGCCATAGGAATGTGACATGACCGATATGTACACAGCGGCCGAAAAAATAATAGCCAAAAGCAGGATGTACATAAAGCCATCCCCATTATTTTTTTCTACCCTTCCGAATGTACTTTTACTTTTCTTCTTCTTTTTTTCAGCTTCCTTGCTTTCAATCTCTATTGTACGTTTTTTTAAGATTTCTTCCACCTGTGCTTCAGTTAAAGGCAGCTTTTTATTATTGTTATGACGTTCAATAAGCTCTTCCATTTCCTTTTGCTTTTGCTCCGCAAAATTCCGTGGACGTTTTATCTTTGCTTCTTGCTCCGCGGTAAAATTTCCTACGATCCCTGCCAAAAAAGTCTTGATTGTTTCCGATAATGATCTTATTTTTTGATTCTCTAGCGTCACTGTTTCAGCGCATCTCATTTCAGCAAAGTTTTCTGTCATTTTATTTACGAACAGCTTCTGCATATCAGCAAAATTAATATTTTGTCTGACTGCATACATCTGCTGATACAGATCCGTATCTTTGTCTGCCATGTTACTTTTCATCCTTTCTCTTACTTTCTATACATATCTTTTTTTAACCTAAAAATTGTTTATTCAAGAGGAGCTACATATACCCATCCCAGAGATGGATCCTGAATATATTCCGATTCCGGAAGTACACTGATATCCATATGATACGAACTGTTGATGGTAGAACTGTAACAATTCCTAAGATAGATATTCCCGCCCTCATCAATCGTCGTACAGTCAACCGTGATCGGTTTTCCTGCCTGTATGATCAGTCCGTTGTCCAATTCGATATCTTCATTTGCTTTGCCAATATAAACAAGCGCATGATTTCCACCTATCCCTGCCGTATCTCCCGGCGCGGATTTAACGAGGATATCACCGGGTTGCGCGTTATTCCCATCCCATACAGTTCCATTGGCAATACTTTTAAACGTCTCCGTATAACCAATATTCCCATGAAGCGGTGTATCATACTGTATCCCATCATCACCCGCTTCATTGAGTTCTCTCGCGGTCTGCAGCCACACAAAGCTTGCAAAACCGGAACAATCGGTAATGGTGCAGTGATTTCTTCCTTCTACAGATGTAATACCGGACACGTTACAAGGACTGTAGAGGTATGCGTGACCATGATGTTCCTGTGAATAACTCCCCGCACCGACAGCTCTTAGCGCGGTTTCTATGGCGCGCCGCCTCATATCGGATAGGGTATCGCCANNAGCCGTAACACTTTCTATAATGGCTTCGATTTCTTTATCCGACAAAACACTGTACCCAAGGTTGATCGGTATATCAAAACCATATATCTCATCCCAGTCCATCCGAAACTTATTAACAGCCAAAAACATATTATCCCCCGTCCATGGCACAAAATCTTTATAAGTCGTACCGGTAGAAGATAAGCTTCCACCTATCGGAAACAGTCCCCAGCCATACAAAATACACAAATCCACATCAAAAATATCATTACACCGGTATATATTTGCTCCGACAAGACCGTATTTTGTATCTTCTGCCATTTTCCAGTCCTGAGTATTATAAAAGCTACCATTATCATTAAATACATTAATGTTAAGACCAGCGATATTGACAAGGCCTACATCGCAGTCCAAAAAACTGAGATTTGCCCGCGCATCTGTCCGGCAGCCAACATGAGTATTTCCGTCTACAAGACAGTCTGTTTCAGCTGCCATCCTTGCATTAGAATAATCAATGGCTCCGGCATCTATTTTGGCAAATTCATCCATACAGCCATTTTCAGCCGCATTAATCTGATCCTGTGAGAATGAATATACTCTGCCGTACAGATTTGCTTTCAAGTGACCCCCACAGTAATACACACAATGCCCTTTACAGTTTCGGGTATAAGTTGTACGATATATTGCCATTGCATATGTCATCACTGAATGAGAGCATGAACCGTTAGCATTTCCATGATTGCTGCACTGATAATCAGGACCATCTCCGTCAGTATCTGTATCATGACAAGTAGAATATCCATCTTCAACTACTGCATAATCATATTTATAAAAAAAGATTGGACCGCCATTTTCGTACCCATTAACATATGCAAGGGAATCGGCGCTGGCAGAGTTATATTCGTATCTGGATACCGGTACAGGAGTCGATATTGCACAGCCGGTACGACTGATTTCATGCCTTGCTTCTGTCTCCGACCAGCATGTATCTTCTTTGATTGCATTATACATATACTCACTGCCTATTCCATTATCGGTATAACTCAGTCCATGCAGACAGTTACCGCCGGTGAACCATACAGTGTTATTACCATAATTTCCGCTTTGATTTCCAAGCTGACCAACAGGGTACATGATCGCCGCCCCGCCACCTTTATCAAGCTCCCTTTCTTCCGCTGTCGGATAGCCTGCTATCCCTATGGATGGCAGACCGCTGCCGCCAACGGATATTTCTACTTCATTTCCCGCTGTATCCGTATAACGTGTCACTGCGCCGCTGTCAAAAAACCAATACGCATTTTCCGTTTTCTGGCAGCATGGTATAGTCACATCCGTTCCATTTATATTCACCGAAAAATTACAATCTGGATCACCCGGACATGTGACCGGATTACCTTGATTGCTGTTACGGCTGCTTTCGTCATCCGAACTACCACTCACCATAAGCTCATTACCTTCCACTATCAACATATCGGGTGTTTCCCCTGCCAAAAGCTGCGCATATGTCGGCAATGGGAATATAACGATCTCTATCTCTACCGCTTCCTGATGAGATGCCTCAAACAGACCTGTACAGTATTGCACCAGATGATAATAACTGACCGTATCATGTCCTTCCACGCAGTCAGCCCATTTGCCCAGCGCTTCTCCATCCCATATCGTTGAGATACCCAATCCGATTGCTTTGATGCTGGTTACCGCCTCGGAAAAAAAGTTCTCCAGATTAACCTGCGTTACGCTTGATGTCAATGTTCCGGAACCGGTCGTGTCAAACTGCATGGCAATATCCATCATGCAAAGGATGTCTTTAATGTTGCTCGTATGTCCGCCACCTTTAGCTCCAAAAATATGTTCTTCGGGTTCTATAATGCCGTTATTGTTTGCATCATGTGCGTTATCCGTCATATTGGCAACCAATGTGAGGGATGAACCTCCATCATATCCGCTCGCTTCTTTTTCTACATTATTTTTATCCAACGGATAAAAATCGAAGGGATTCATATATACCTTACCGGTCACACCGCTTCCGTCAGCTTCAAATCTTACCCTGCCGCCGGTCGTATGTTCCAAATGGGAAATATATTTACCAAATCCGCTTGCCGTAACAGTTGTAATCCCCATCCAATCAACGCTTGTGCTATCGCTGTACTGATAATACTTTCCGTACCGGAAATCATACCGATACTCCCACAGCGTCCCATTACCCGCAGTTTCCACAAGCGAATCCAGCCATGCATCTTCCTCCATTTTCAAGTCTTCGTAAAGATGATAGATCACTGTTTTATCTACCGCATCTGCATCAAGAAGTCCCGCAATGCTTGATGTAAGAACTATAACAAAAGAAACTCCAAATAATACCAATAAGATGATCCCCAACACCTCCGCAGTGGCAGGAATAATGGATGCGGCAAGCTTGGCCAGCATTTCATGAATTTGGATAGAAATGTCATTTATCAGCCGGAACATATTTCCCGCTTTTTCGCCAGTCTTAAGAACACCGCGTCCTAATCGTGTTCTCTTCAGCTGTTCTTTGACTCTTTTCTTCATAGAGTCATATGCCTTCTGAAAACGATCCTCTTTGACTATTCGTATTTCTTCTTTCTGTGCATATCCTTTTATTTTTTCATCTGATATTATTTTAGGTTTTGAATTGCTTTTCTTTAAATCATGCTTCGTCTGTTTAACTTTTCGTCTATTGGCTGTTCTTGCCTTCGCCCGATCCATTGCCGCACGCAGCCGTTCAGGTTTATATTCGAACCTTCCGGCGCCGCTGGCAGCGAGTTTTTTAGCTTCTACCAATGTTTGATATGTATTTTTTCCAAATCTTGTCGCGGACATTATTTCATTTGCCCATGAATAATCCTGATCCTCTTTACTCATCTTGGCAATGAATCCCCCGCCGTAAGCAGCTATCTTCCCAATGTTTTGCGTAAAATATCCTGCATCTTTTTGTCCCATTTTTTTTAGGAGTTCAAATTCTTCCTTCGTCATGGGGTTACCATCCTTACCAATCAGATGCATATATTTAATGCCGGATTTTTCCAATCGTTTAATATCCAGACTTCCATTTTTTCTGAAAAGTGTATTTCCATTCTTATCAACAAGCCGGATTTTATTTGCCAAAAGAAGATCCCTGTTGATACGGTTTAAATCAACAGCTGTTAAACCACTATTATCTTTATCATACATAGCGGAAAACTTTTTTGCGCCCTTGGCAGCCCGCAGTTCATTCAGATCGTCAATGGAATGTCCGCCGAGCGCATTTTCTATGTACTTTTCTTTTTCCGCTTCTATTTCACTTGAATATTTTTCCTTTGCACTTTCTAGCGTTTTATATGCGATTTGTTCTGATTTTTCAAAATCGATCTTTCCGGTTTTAGGATCAACAACATCCTGATAACCATATTTTGCTTTCATTTCTGCAGTTGCTTTATCAATGCCGTTTTGCGCAGTTTCACCAAAAACTATCCGGGCATACTGCTCGGCATCAAAATCACGAACGTCATTGCCAGTATTCAGCACACCGACCGCCTGCCGAATATTGTTATAATCATCTTCCGACTGATTTCTAATCGACTTCATCAAATCAAAGTTATTTTTAAAATCCGTACTGTAAAATTCTGCCTGCTGCAGCACATCTGCATATAAGCTGTTGATATGGTCGATTTTACTGTCTGCATTAGAAATATTATTTAAAATAGACGCATACTCTGAATCTCTGACCGATTCATGAGCGATTGGGGCCACCACAATGGAATGAAAGGCTTCTCTACCATCTTCAAATGCTTTGCCGGTCACGATTCGATCCAATTCCTGCATTTTTCTTGTAATAACATCAATACCCGGCATATTGGGACCACTAGTCACACTTAATATAGGATTCCTCGCCATAGCTTGTACCGCCCATGATTCATCCTGTCTGGCATGCTGATCCACTGCAAGCGGCTGGTAATATTCCACCGGACGGTTTGCCGCAGACTCATAAGCCTTTTCCATGGCAGTGGAATAGACGGACGGGCACTGCAATACCCACTGTCCGTTAAAAGTCCCGGCATCCCGATTGCTTTCATAACGCATGGGCGGCAATCCGGCATCCCGTAAATATATATTCATTGTGTCAACAGCTTCATCCATTTCTTCTCTGCTCTTGAAGGAATACTGCATGGTCTGACTGTTCAACTGCTTTTGTATTACATCGCATTTATATTGAGCATTATGTAAAAGCCTCTCCGCATCAGCCATCTGCTGTTGATGTTGTGCAAAAGCAATACTGTCCATACCGGATGTATCAACTCTTTTGTAAGCATCATAAGAAGCCTGCAGATTCAGAACTGATGTATTTGCCTGTTCATACTCTTTCTGTGCCTCTCTATGTGCATCATCCCATTTGGACAGATATTTAGCCTGTTCCACCGACTGATTTTTAATGTTATCTGCCGACATTTGCTCAAAATAATCAGTGTGGTTTTGGTTTGCCGCTTTATTGTTTTCAGCAATGATCCGTTCTGCCAGATTTTCAAACTGATAAGATATAAACTTTGTTATTCCATAAAAATTTCTTGTCTCATTCGTCAATGCCATACGATCACCCCTTTAGTCATCTTCCGCCCCGGTATCATACCCAGTATAATCATCCATACCAAGTTCTTCCAAAGTCTCTTCTTCCTTCTTTTGCTTTTTATTTGCAAGTTCTATCTCTTTTTGATGTTTTGCCTCATCATACTGCAGTTCCTGTTCGATTCCGTAGTAATCAATTCCTTCGACCGCAAATGACGTGTTTTCCGTTTCAAAACAAAACATAAGTTTATTTCCTTCTTTTGCAGCAAAAACAGGATCAATCAGCATAAGGGAGTAAGATATCCCCTTTTCTACATCCTCATGGACAAGGCTAAGAGTGAACATATACAGACTATTGCTTTTTGATTGATTATCAGTCTGTAAAAAGAGTTCGCTTGTTTTTTTGATAAACAGGTCAAAATAATTTCTTATTGTCAACAGTTCCCTGTCTTTTTCCAGCTCATACACCAAGGTGACATAGGAATATTTCTGTGTAACTTCAACATGTACCGATGGTTTTTGACTTACATGTTTGTTAATTTCGATTCGATTTTTAATGGAATGATCTTCCATGCGCACTTCTTCCAAAACTGCACTAACAATCGTATTTTTAAATTCCGTCTGTCTGATGCATTCCGCAAAAATCTTAATCTGTTCTTCCGGTTCATACAGTTTTTCTTCATACTTTTCCATAACTTTCTCCTTTAATTTTTTTCAGCACAAAAACGGTCTTTTTCCAAAACAAAACTATAGCTTATATCCCCGATCGTTTCCGTGCCGTGTGATAATTTCAATTCTCCGGATTCATAAACAACACAGCTGTCGCAAAGACCTGTCACATTGGTTTTGATAGGATAGATCTTTGCATCCCCTATCCTTTTTCCGAAACAGCAGGGTGTAAACAACCCTTTATGCTGCACCATATCATCCGCTTCTACCGTCTTTTCGACAGCGGCATCTTCAAAACTGATAAGCGTTGAAAACATTCCATTTTTAAGGAATCTACCTGATACATTCAGGACCGTTCCGCAGGTTCCGCAAGCTACATTCGTTCCTGAAAAAAGTTTATATTCAATTCCATCATCAATAATGACAAGGACAGGAACCGTCCGTGGCGGCGGCAGAAATTCTGTCGGATAGATTTTTATAGTTATATCACGGAAGTTGTTTCGCTCTATGAATGTCATATGCTGTTCGTTCCACCACATTGTTACAAGTTTTTTATCCTGCTCTGTTTCCCTGACATCTCCGCTCTCCATCTGGGTGAAAGGAATAACATTATCTGACTGCACATTGGTGAGCTCTTTCACGATCTCCCTTTTTGCTCTATTAGCCTTTTTCACTTCAACCTGTTTTTTCAAGATTTCCAGCTGAGCATATAAAGCTTCTTCCAATTTGATCTGTGAGACCGCTCTGCCCTTTTCCACCTTTTCCCGCAGCTTATTATTATCTTCCTGCAGCCTTATCAATCGTTCATTTTCTTCAATGAGCTTTTGGATGTTTTTATTCTTAGGGCGCTTTACGCTTTTATCCTTAAACATTCGTTCAACAGCAATATCAAGGAGTTTTCTTTTTTCATACAGATATTCTTCTTCATCCTCAAATGCAATTCCATAATATATGTCATAGTACATACTGTCATTTTTCATCTGCGCACGCAGTCGTTCATACACTTCTTTCAGAACTGTTTCGTCAAAATCTTCCTTTTTTATGAGAATATTGAATTTTTCGCCGCCGATCCGGTAGATATCAGGATATATTTTTTCAAATTCAGCTGCCGCTTTTGCCAGCATCTCATCACCTTTATCTTTGCCGAAAAGGATATTGATCTTCTCAACATTAATTGAAAGTGCAATGATACACGCAGGTGTATTTAAGTTTTGGTAGTCGCGAATGAATGAATTGCGGTTTTTGATTCCGGTTTTTGTATCAAAATATGCAAGTTGTGTAAGCTGCTCAATTTTTTCCTCTAAAGACTTTGAAGCTTCAGCTCCCGTCATCTTCTTTTTTAATTTTTTTCCGAACATAATCATACTCCAAGCTGACATCCTGCTTTTCTCAAAGAGCCCACATTTATCTTTGCTGCAATCTGACGACATATTTTTCCCGCTTCTGTCAGCGTCGAACCTAAACAGAAATCGATCTCATCTCCACTTAATTCCAGATATGCCGTGTCATTTAAAAATTTCTGCTCGTTATCCGGTTTTAGCACCACTCTCATATCTTTCTCCCACAAACACTGAAAAAACCCAGTTTTTTTTAAAAATATCTTCAAGCAAATATACTGTCCTACCGCTCCGCTGATTTAAAATCTGTCTCTTCGCCCTCCACCGCTTCTTTCCGTTGGCTTTCGTCATTCGGATTGGTCGAGATCATTTGATAAATCTCAGTATCATTAGACAGACGATAATTAAATGGCACTAAAGATTGATTATTATCAATCAGTCCAATACCGCTGGTCTTATTCAGATTCTCAATCATGCTATCAGAACAGGATAAAAGTTTTTTTAAGGACTGCCTTGCACTTTCTTCTTGTTTCAAAATCAGCTTGAATC
The DNA here is from genome assembly GCA_002479655.1 of Lachnospiraceae bacterium UBA7480. Classification (GTDB taxonomy): domain Bacteria; phylum Bacillota; class Clostridia; order Lachnospirales; family Lachnospiraceae; genus NK4A136. The sequence continues at coordinate 25,855 of DLOQ01000170.1, read as the reverse complement.
CAGAATTACGATACATTGCAAGTCCTGACGGAATCCGGAGAAGATCATCCGCATCCTGCGTAATGCCTGTCATTATGCCATTGTATTTACGAACACGTTTGAAATAAGCCTTGATCGTTTCTGCCGAACTTTCCGTTTGAAAAAACAGATGGAACTCATCAAGATATACCCATACAGCCTTATCTGTTCCGTTCTTTGTGTTGTTTTCCCGATTCTTAACGATCTTATTCCAGATAGATGCAAGACATACCTTCATAGCCATTTCGTTCATTTTGTCCGGCAGATATAACAGGTTATAAACAACAAAACGATTGGATGTATCAATATTAGTCCGGTACGCAAAAATATTATAGTTACCGATGCAGTATGGTTCGATCGCCATAGCAACCTTATTACCTTCCGGTGAATTATCTTCCAGCAGACAGTTATAAAAATCCACCAGTGTCGGCATTATATCAACATCCATATTCTGTTTTATGCCCTCTTCGCGCCGCCTGTCCATTTCGGCAATATAGGGCTCATACATCCTGCTTGCCGCACGATGGATCACATTGACCTCAAAGGAATTACATTCACGTCCTTTACCCATAATGCTTTCTACCAGACCAACAAGGTAATCACATTTCTCAGTAAGCGGATCTGCTTCCGGTTCGTCATACTCCATAGACATATCACATGGATTGATATGGATATTTGTCTTGGTTTTCAGATCGATCACGATACCGCCGAGCTTCTCTGCCACCACAGCATATTCATTTTCCGGATCAAGAATGATAACGTCATCGTTGCCGTCAAGAAGGTTCGGGATGATCTCGCCCTTTGTAATAAAGGATTTACCGGAACCTGACTGCCCGAATATCAATCCATTTGCAACTGATAACCTCTTCCGGTTGCACATGATCATATTTTTTGAAACCAAATTGATTCCATAGAAATGACCACCCTTATCGCTGATCTCCTGAATATTGAACGGATTTAATGCGCAGATGCTGTCTGAAGAAAGAAGATAATCCAATGTATTGAATACCTGTCCCGTACACATGGCATTTTTAAAGCCTCTTTCCTGTGAACCAATCAATGGATTAGGTTTTAAACTTTCATTTGCACACTTCATCTCAAACAGCTCAAGACTGTTTTTCAGCAAATCAACGCTTTCATCAAATAGCGATACGGAAATAGTTGTGTAAAAGAGTTTTTTGCCGCCGATCACAACATCATTACGAAGCTCTCTAGCTTCTTCCTGTTGCTGCATAAGATCTTCATTCATCAGACTGGGATCATAACCATTCTTTAAGGCACGCTGGCTTTCCTTGATCACATCAGCTTTTACTGAATTGTTTTGGAATTTGACCATGTTGATCGCTTTTTTCTTCGGCACGGATGCCAGATTCACGATACATACCATTTCACAAGGAACATTTGTGATATTAGTCAAAAAGATCGCGTTTAATGACATGGGCATCTCCGTAAACTGCAAAGAACGGCAAAATCGATCTTCGGCTAACTGAATACAATTATCCTGCATGATCTTCCGGTATGCTGCCGGCGCAATCAAATTTTTAACTGTCGTCCCTGAACGCTTCATTGCCGCTGTATCTAATGGTTTGACCGGATCGCCGGTCATATATTTTTTATATTTGTTCTCAAATAAGAGTTCTTCCGATGCTTCCTTTTTGTTCATGATGTCATGCATAATGTTTAATCTTTCGATAATGCCTACTTCCTTAAAACCATCTTTATTGAGCAGCTTGAAAATGTCCTGCATACCGGTTTCCAACGCAAGCAAAGATGAAGAACAAGAATCATAATCCTCACTTTTAACGGTCAGGATAAAATACTTTTCTTTCTGGATATTATTTTTTCCTTCTTTGATCTTATCATTAATGATCTTGTTGTACTCGTCACGATAATGATCATACTTATCGCCTGTCTTGCGGATAAAAAATTTTGACTGCATCTCCGCATTAGAAATCAATTTGTTTATAAGCACAAGCTGCAATGTGATATTATCCGGGATCGAATTAATGAATTTTTGAAAATTCAGCAGAACCTCTTCCTGCTTTGCTTCATTCTCCACTATAAAATTGGCATCCAGAAAACGATACATCTTTGAAAACGTATTCTTGTCAATCTGAATGATCCCATCCGGATAAGCACACTCGAATGGTATCAATGTCTGGATTGTGTTCTTAGGGATTACCTGTATTTTCTGCTGTTTTTTTTCATTTTTCTTCATTTTTTCTCCTTTCTCTGATTTACAGAGTTATATTATCCTATTTCTTTTATCCACAACAATCTACAGGTGTTTTGTGATAACGCATCCTTACGGTTAATTTTCGCTTCCATCGGCGGTCATGAAATTGCGTTATGAATATTTTATATCCGCAACCATTCCGGTAATTATCACATCCGTAGACTTTTATAATTTTAAATTTCCCTTTACCTTATATTTCTTTTTTTAATCACAATTTTTTTTATTTTTTTACATTTTTTTTAAATTCTATAAAAAACACTTTTTGACTTGCTATTCAAAACTATAGCAATCTACTATACAAATACGTAATTTTACAATTTTCAAAAAATAAAAAAAGAATATATAAGTAGAGAAGAAAAATAGAGAGTCGTTAGGAAAATATTATTAAGAAAAAAAGAATTGTTGAACCAGCTTCTTCAATTTGAAAAAGGGGAGAGGTCAAAAAGCTTTTGCAAGGAGGAGCATTATGAAAAGAAAAAATAAAACGCCCAAACAAAAGGATCATATGTTTGCAATCTTTTATATTGTTTTAGGCGGTGCGACGTTTATTTTAGGTTTCCCACAATACATCGAAGTGGGAATTGCGTGTCTCGCTGTCGGACTGCTGAAAGTTATTCAGATCATTATAAAGGTATCGAAAGGATCGTATCACGAAATAGATCCGTCTGTTTTGGAAAAAGATGATTTTGATTGGGATTATTACGAAAAACGTGCAGAAAGTGAGGAAAATGAATAATGAAAAAAGGTCTGCTTTATTGCAGCGCTGGGTATGTCAAATATTTAATTATAAAGATCGTCCCGATTTGACAAAACTTTCTGTATCATTGCTGGATCGCTTGCGGAAATAGACTGCTTCCGCAAGCAAACACAGCGAACCAACAATAAATCGGTAAGAAATTTATTTCTTTTCCTCATTTGACGGTTTATGTTTGGCCTCGTATTCTTTTTGCAGTTCCTCTATTGTAACATTGACACCCATCCTGTTTGCATCCACGATACTACTGTTTAAAAGCATATCCCCTACCAAAGGATTCTGATTACTTTCTAAGATTTCTTTTCTTGTCACTTCATGTTCTTCGTACATGTCTACAATCACTTTACGGTACAGTTCTTTAAACCGGTCGTCATCCTTAATAATATTTGAACTTCGACCCAATGTACATCGGAGATCATGGTAATTATCGATTCCCGTAACCTTGAACTCCTCCGCCTGATCACGGAAGAAATAGTCACACGGATAGGTCCAAAGCTTTGCACTATATTCGATGGTAAGCATAGGCGTTTTTTTGTAAACGTCAATCAGATAATCCTTTTCGTTTTCTTTGAGTGCCCGTACCATCTGTTCTGACGGGTCTTTCAGCATATCCCATACTTTCTGTGTATAGTGTTCCAAAGATTCATTAAAAAGCGCTATTTTACTAAATGCATTATTTATTGAAAAAGAATTGTTTAGCAGTTCCGCTGCTTTGGATCTGGAATGAGCCTTAATGATCAGGTATTCCTCATTGTAATGTTCCGGAACCCTTAATGCATTGAGGAGCGCTTTATAACGCAGCTCATAATCTTCTTTTTCTTCCGGCGTCATTTCGTCATTCCTATGTTCCAAACTCCACTGGTAATTTTTTTCAAGGATATTCCTGCTTTTTACGGTAACATAGTAGTTGTGGAGTTCTTCAAATTCCTTCTTACCCAGTTCTCCCAGTCTTTCATTCATGATGCCCACTTCGGAGCATCCGATCATATTGAATTCGATCCCCTTTCTTTCCAGAGCCAGAGCATCTATGTTCCGGGCGATCATTTTGTATTCTTTTTTCTGGAATATCTCACAGTCAGGGATAACCGGGATATAAAGCCCGCTGTTGTATTCCTGCAGGGCATCGATGATATCTGACATGGAACCGATATCATCCTCTCCAAACAAAAACGCCGCGAAGGGAAAAAGGTCTTTCTCTTTTTGATTTTCATCTGTTTTGCCAAATACGCCCACAGTCAGGAGAAGCATTTTCTCGTCGCTGCTTTCATATGCCACCCATGCCATTTCCATATCATCTCGGGGAAAGTTTTTATTTTCGGACGGCGTGCTTAAAGTTAAACTGACCCCGGAATTCTCTATGAGGCAGGACATATTTTTTAAGCCATATCCCCAATCAAGTGCCGTATTATGTATAGACCGCAGGGTAAGGAGATTTTTACTTGAAAAATCCTCATATTTATAAAATACATTATATTCATCATTTAAAAATATATTGTACGGCTCGTCAATGACGCGTCCTTCATGCGAAAAATAAGGTATTTTTTCCAATCTGCAAGCTTCTACCAAACTATGTTCCATATCTGCCCTCTTTTCCGCGCCGCTATCTGCAGCGCTTTTTTAGAATGTATTACTTTTAAAGAATTATATCACAAAAATCATATTATTTCAAATTTAACCGTTAATTTGATAGCAATTATTATTTTTTATAATATTTTCTTTTGCAATTGTATTTTCCGTAATCAGTGAGACTGCGGATTGATACGCTTCTGCATCAGAATTATTCAATTTTGATGTCAATTCTGAAACTCTGTTCTTGGCATTAGTAATGCGAGCAAAATTGCCCTGATCGTTTGTCCGCCCGGAAGAATACGCCTGTTCCTCCATTCTTGGAATGATCTTATACTGCAGTTCTGCCAGTTCCATTTTAATTTTTTCAATTTTCATGATCTCGGCGATATTTTCCTGTGGGACGTTGTTTTCAGACAATTCCTTTTTCATATCAATAATTCTCTGAGGATCTAATTCAGGATGCTCTTTTATCAGCGCCTGATTGCGGCTGATCTCATTGGCGATCGATGGCAGCTGATCATACAGATTCCGTCCGGGTCCGTTGTTGCTCAAAACACTCTCATTAATAAAACCGGTATTTGCATCATAAATCGTCTGCGGCAGGCCGTGAAATACCGGTTGATTTTGAGCAAAATATTGATACGAAGCCTGATTGTGCACGATAGGCGATTGATACAAAACTTTCTGCATGAGCAACGTATCAGGATCATAAAGAACCGTCATGGACGCTCCATTCTCTTTCGACTCAAGCTCCAAAGCAATAAAATACTCATAACTCTGCGGATCGTTAGGATATCCCATAACGGCGGGTGCCAGATAAAGGTTTGACATTTTTTGTCCATAGCTATCATATTTGATCGCGACGTTGGCAGTTTCCTTTTTAAAAGCAGCATGGAGATGGGAATTTTTTTCCCAATAATCTGCTATATCCCCCATAGTTCCTTCCCCGGCTGTTTTATTCGTACTTATTTTAAGAAGTTTTTCTTTTTCCGCGCTAATATTGTATTTACTGCTGCTTTGAACGTAAGCACTGGGGAATACAATGGATTTTGCCTTTCTTTTCGCAAGATCTATTTCCAGTTCAATATTGGAATTTTTTTCTGTTGTATTTACATCAAATAAATTGTCATTCACAAATTGGTTCTTAAGATTTGCTTCAATCTTGACACTGCCGCTGTATTTTTTCTGTAATTCAGCATAACGATATTCTTTATTTTCCTGTATCAGTCTGATCGCTTCATCTGTTTTTTTTATAATTTTGCTGTTGTCTGCAATAAACGGATCTGTAATAAATTTTGCTATGTCGTCCAAAATAAGGTTCTGGTTCCTATCCAGCCATTTCATGAAGTTTATTTCCGCCTGCTCATTTTCGGCGGGATCAATGGCTCTCAAAACAGCGCCTGGATTATATTTTAAATATTCATTTTCAAGCGCTTCCCTTACAAAGACATCTAACAGAACCTCTGCTGTCCGGAAACTTAACTGCTCCATCGGACCCGCTTGAGCTTCCGTCTGTTCTGGTGAAAAAAAAGACTTTCCAACCTCTACACTATCCTTATTGATATATCCAGTGCTACATTTTTCCTGCTGGTTTAAAACAGTTACTGTTATTGTTTCTTCACTCAAGACCAGATTGTTTATTTGTGTGTTTAAAGACTGCATTTTTTTCTCCTTTTCAATATTTTTGTGATTTATTACCTCTAATAATATATACTTTTTTTTACTTCAAATTTTTATAATAACATTTTCTTAAATACAGAAAAAATGCATCCGCTTCCGGATGCCAGAATTCATATATATTATTTTAAATTTGACTGCTGATTGATCGGCGCATAATCACACGCCGATCTCCGCACGCATCTTCAGCAATATCTTTTTTTCCTGCCGGCTGACCTGCACCTGACTGATGCCCATCAGCTCAGCCACTTCCGTCTGCGTCTTATTCTCAAAATACCTAAGACTAATCAGCCGCCTGTCCCTTTCGTCCATTTTTTCTATCAGTTCCTGCAGCACGATATGATTGGTCAATATCTCATGTTCATCTTTATTACCCGGAATCCGGTCGATCAACAGCATTTCCCTGTCATCGCTTTTATATGCCGCCTGATAAATGGATTCTACCTCATAACCAGCCTCTAATGCCAGCACGATATCCTCCCTGCTTAGCCCTGTCATCTCCATAAGCTCCTGCACCGTAGCTTCCCTTCCATGCCGGCTTGCGTACTGCTCCATGCTCTGCCTGATCCGGTAGGCATTCTCCTTGATCCCTCTGGATATCTTTACGATGCCGTCATCACGGAAAAACCGTTTGATCTCACCCATGATCATCGGGACTGCATACGTAGAAAATTGAACATCCCTGCTGATATCAAAGTGATCCACCGCCTTGATCAGTCCGATCACGCCGATCTGAAAAAGATCTTCCGTGTCGCATCCCCTTCCCTGATACCGCTTTACGATATGTCTGACCAATCCCAGATTCTGCTCAATCAACTGCGCCCGTACTTCCTGATCTCCCTTTTGTGACTGTTCAATCAATACTGCCACATTTTCCATCAGTCTTCCAATACCCCCGCAATCTTTTTCTTCATAATGACCTTTGTTCCCTCTCCCGGAGAGCTTATGACTTTGATCTCATTCATAAATGCCTCCATAAAGGCAAACCCCATACCTGACCGTTCCAGATCAGGACGTGTCGTGTAAAGCGGCTCCATCGCTTTGGCGATATCTTCAATTCCGCAGCCTTCATCCTCTATGATCACTGTCAGTTCAAGATCATTCTGCTCACAGACCATGCGGATCATCGGCACCTCCTCTTTCTTTTCATATGCTCCATAGCCATGGATGATCGAGTTGGTGACCGCTTCCGAAACGGCTGTCTTGACATCGGCAACCTCCTCAACTGTCGGATTCATGTCCAGCATAAATGCCGCCGTAATCGTCCTTGCCAGCTTCTCATTATAAGAATACGCCGGCATCCGTATCTCTATATGGTTTTTACGTCTTTCCGTATTCTCCTGCTCCTGTGAGATCGTGCATGTTTTCATCATCTTACTCCTTCTCCTTTTTCATACTTTTATTCTATAGACAGTTATCCCTCTTATACTCTGCTTCCGTATCACATTCTGCGATCATAATCTGCTCTTTTTTTATAACACATTTTTTCTTCAACACGTATTTTTTCTATAATATA
>DLOQ01000170.1:0-18079 GCA_002479655.1 Lachnospiraceae bacterium UBA7480 | reverse complement strand
TTTTCTTTCCTCAATTCATCTCCTGTGCCGTAATAAAACTGACGATCTTCTGCAAGCCTGCGGCGCAAAGGATATCATGAATCCGGCTGCTTGCATTGGCAATATAGATATGCCCGCCAAAATTGGACACCACTCTCTGACGCCCCATGATCATCCCAATCCCAGAGCTGTCCATGACTCTGGTAGCCGAAAAATCAAAGATCACGTCCTGAATCTCTCCTTTCACAATTTTTTCATCCGCCTGTTTTCGTATCAGCACCGCCTGGTGGTGGTCGATCTCTTCCGGCATCCGAATCACCAGATATTTGTCCTCAATCTGCATTTTCTTCTTTCCTTTCTTATAATTTAATAATAATTGGACAACTACAAAAGAGAGCATATTCCTATGCTCTCTCTTTCGTATCTTATAATTCCCTTTGTAACTGTCTGCCGGAAATGCTTATTCCGCAATTTCCGCCAGTTTCTGCTGTGCCTTCGTAACCAGCGCGCTGCTTGGAAACGCCTCGATCAACTGCTGAAATGACTCCTCCGCATGCTCCACATCCCCGCTGTCCATATATGCCAAGCCAAGATAATACAAAGCGTTGTCATTGCTCCGGTCATACTGGTATGCTCTCCCAAGATGCGTAATGGCCGTGGTATAATCCATCTGATTATATGCTTCCAATCCGCTGCTATAATAAGACTGCGATACGGAATCTCCAATGGATGACCTCAGATAATTATATAGATCGAGAAATTCCGGTGAAGCCTCCTGATCTACATATGTCTGACTGATCGCGCCCAGGTGCTGTTCAACCTTCATCACATCCTGTGTATGGTCAAGCGCCGCATACGCCGCTGCCATTAACTCATTGATCTCCTTCAACGCACCGTCAGAGCCCGATAGGGCGTTCAGCCTATCCTGTAATGACAGGTTGGTCTGCTCCAACTGGCTGATCCTCGTTTCCAGTTCTACGATCTCGGTATTTTTCCAATCCAGCTGCTCCGCATAGCCGTTGATCTGAACCTTCAGCTCATCCTGCGCACTCTGCACCTTAGAAGGCGTAATCAAAAAGATGGTGACGCAGAGTCCGATCACGATGCCCAGAGCGATCTGTATAAACGCGTTGATCCCCAGCGGTTCCTTTCCATTGAGCGGCTGGATGATGACATCATTGCCGCTGGATTTATAGACAGCGGCGCTTTCTTCCTTCTGCCGCTTTTTATTTTTACCGCGCCCTGAAGAATGTACATCATCAGGATCCAGCTGTTCTTCCACCTCTTTCAGATACCGCAGGGTCTTCACGTCTCCAACATCGATCCGCTTGCAATGCGTAAATTCCCGCTTTGCCTTTTCCCATTCTTCCCTTTGGACATATAAAAGCCCTAACAGCTGATGAGCCTTTAAAAATTTAGGATTCTGATTCAGCACCTTGCGCAGCTGGATGATCGCCATATCATAATCGCCTTTTTGGCACAGCTCCAAAGAGACATTGTACTTTTTGATCGTCGTACGGATGATATCCAGCCTTCCCTGATTAGACTGAATGATCTCCATATAATCCAGCGCAAGATTCCGTTCTTCCCGTACCGCCGCACTGATCACCCATTCAATCAAAGCAGCGCCGACTTCCCCACATTCAAAATAGATCAGTCCCAGAAGATTCCGCGCATCCACATGCTGTTTATTATATTTTAAACATTGCCGCAAAGAGTTAACAGCTCCTGACAGGTCTCTGACTTTGGCACGCTCCAATCCATCGTTATAAGCATATTCCGCGGCGTACATGATCTTTTTGTATGCGCGCACATCCGCGCCACAGCCTGTACAATAATCCAACTCTGATAAACGGCACCCACACTGATAACAAAGCATAACCGTCTATCTCCTAAACTTCTTCGTCCGTTTCCTTTATAATATCAAAAAATATATCTGTCATATCTGTATTATCTCGTTGATTTAATATTTCCTCTGCATCCTGCAGCTCCAGACTCGGATGAAATTTTTTCAATTCCTCTTCAAAATTGATCATTTATATACCCTGTTCCTTTCTAAACCTGCTAAGCAATTATCTTTCTTAAATATCCGACCCGTCCGTTGATATGGTATGAGCATCCTTTTCACCTTTACACAAACTACGGATCAAGCCTGTCAGATATAATGATCCCGCCACTACCAGTAATCCGTCCTGCCGCACTTTTTTCCCATATTCAAAAGCCTGTCCGGCATCCTGAAATGTCTTCACGTCTTTCTCTGTATCGTTCTTAAACAGCCCTTCAACATACTCCAAGTCTGCCGACCGCGCGCCGCCCGCCATCGTAATGATATATTGCTCAAATATCCCCGAAGCGGTGATTTCATGCACCATGGCAGCTATATCTTTATCGGATACCACTGCAAAAAGTAAGATTTTCCGTTCCTGCCGATAAGATAAACTCTGCAGCAGCGCCTGCATCCCATTAGGATTATGCGCACCATCCAATAAGAATCCGGGCAGGATCTCCTCCATCCGGCAGGGCCAGCTTGTCCGCAGGACCGCCTCTGCCGCTGTCTCCTGCGTCAGCTGCTTTCCCAGCATCCGCAGCATCGCATATAATGCCATTGAAACATTCATACACTGATAAAGAGCACAAGACGGCACTTTAATGTTATAATAACCATAATACTCAAAGAAAATAGAAAAATCAATGTATTTTTGATTATTTTTTAAATTTAAAATATCCCTCTCGGCAATCGGAACCGCCTCCGCCCCCATTTCTTCTGCCTTTTCCCTGATCACACGGCTGATGCTTTCTGTTTCATGATAGTAAACAACCGGAACACCGCCTAAGATAATGCCGGCTTTCTCTCCGGCAATCTCCTCCAAGGTCTCTCCCAGATATGCCGTATGATCCATAGCGATCCTTGTGATGATGCAGAGCTTCTTATTTTTTACGATATTAGTGGCATCCAGCCGTCCGCCCAGCCCTGTCTCAAGGATGATATATTCCGGCTTTGTTTCCTCAAAATACACCATTGCCATGAAAAAAAGAAGCTCAAAAAAAGTCGGAAAATAGTTCTTTGAATATTGTTTTGTCTGCCGGAGGACATAGGAAAATATCCTGACAAACGCCTCCTCCGGGATATCTGTCTTCTGTAAGCGGATGCGTTCGCGCATACATTCCAGATGCGGAGACGTAAATAAGCCGCAGGTATGCCCTGCAGCCATAAGCATCGCTTCAGAATAAGCGCATACGGAACCTTTTCCGTTGGTTCCGGCGACATGAATGATCTTCTGCCGTTCTCCCGGCCGTCCCAAAAATGAGTAAAATCCGTCTGTCTCACTCTGCGTGTGTTTCTTCGTAAATTTCGGGATGTCAAGAATATATTCCTCGACATCCCTATAATCCTTCAATTCTTCCATCATGACATGATTTTGCCGGATCATTCAACCATAAAGTCCACCTCGATATTTCCCATGGATGAAGTAAGCGTCATATCCTTTCCAGCATTGTTAGCAATCGTTTTGTTCTGTGTCCATCCTACCACATGATACCCCGGCATGTCTACACTTCCCATCGTAGAATGTATAAAATAATTAAACTGATCTGAATCTCCCCAAAGCTCAAACTCCAGATTTCCCATGGAGCCCGTCACATCCACATTGCCGGAAATGCTTCCCGAATAGCCGATATCGCTGGTGTCATAAGTCACAACACATTCTCCGACATTACCTCCGGCAATTTCAAGACTGCATTTGCCTGCTTCCACCGTAAGGCTGTCCGCTTCCAGCGCATCAATCGATACCTCCGACATCCCGACATACAAGGAGACCTCATCCGCCCTGATAATATCAGCCTCAACATTGCCGGCCGCAACCGCAAGCGTATAGCTTTCACATACCATATCCTCCGGCACATAGACGGTAGTGTCTCCGAGATTCTCTGTAGATATCACATATAATGTTCCATCCTCCACATAATACTGAAATCTTCCCATTCCTTCCCAATCCACGCCGAAATAATCCGTACCGCCGACACTTTCAATGTCAAGATCTCCGCTCATAACGCAGAGCTTCACATCCGTGACCTCATCCCGCGTACAGATCTGCATATTGCTGACGTTTCCTCCCTGAATGATGGGATACGCCTCATTATACTCAACATTTACCTCCTCAGGAATAAAATTCTCCGGGACGATATTTACGATCCCTCCGATATTTTCCAGCAGGGACTCCACACCATTAACAGAAAAATCCGCAATCAGCTTTATGCCGCCCGATACACCGCCGATAATAAACAATCCCAGTCCCAGAGCAAACATAACGCCCGCTGTAATCAATGATATCATTGCAAATTTTTTCATTTGGATGCCTCCCTTCTTTTAAAAATCATATTCCATAAACTCTTTATTCCCTTCACCAGCGCCGGAATCGCATAACGGATGATCAGCACGGTAAGGAAGATAAACAGGATCCCTATAGCTCCGATCATCAGCCCCGCTCCCATCAGCATCAATCCGACCGGAACCGGAAGTCCCGCCACCATGAAGCATATACTTCCTATCACAATAGGTATGCTTACAAGGAACAATGCCGCGCCGGAAACCATGAACCCGACAAACGCTCCGACCAGTCCTATGATAACTCCAATCATGCTTCCCATCAGCGGGATCCAGACAGGACTTAACACTACAGCCAGCACGATCGCCAGAATGATCCCCGCCTTATCCTCTTTTTTGGCAGGTTCCGGACCGACATTCTGTTGATTTCCCATGTTCTGCTGATTCCCTGTATCCTGCCAAGTTGTGGCATCCGTCTTTACGATACCGGTATCGGCAGACGGATGCTCTGCGCAATACCCCCGCTCCGTCCATTCGCCGCTCTGATTCTCTTCTCTGATATTCTTCGCCACTTCCTCCGGACTTCCCAAAGATGCCAGTATATCATTTTCCTGTTCCTTTCCGGCATCTTCAAAATAATCACGGTAATATTGTATGGCTTCCTGTTTTTCATTTTCCGGCATACCGGACAACTGCGCTTCCAGTTGACTTAAAAACTCCTCCTTATTCATCGCCGACTCCTTTCTCAAACAATAAAGTGATTCTTTCGGAATATTTCTTCCATTCCCCTTCATATAAGTTCAACTGCGCCCTGCNNCGCCGGTTCCTCCCCGCACATTCCTGATCGTATACTTCCAGACATTCGTCCTTCTGAAGCCGCCGCAGCACAGGATACAGGGTAGATTCACTGATTTCCATCACTGACCGCACCTGCTGGGTGATCCGGTATCCGTAAGTTCCCTCCACGGTTCTGGACNNTGGCATCCAGAAGCGCAGCACCCGTATTAAATACCATACTGTTCTCCTTTCTTTACTGTCTTTGAAACTCTATTCCTGTAGATTCCCATTTACAAATTCACGTCCTGATTTATACTTGATTCATACCCTGATTCATTCCCTGATTTATGCCCTGATCCATTTCCTTCCCCTTTAATGCGACATAAAGCTCCGTATCCGTCAGAATCTTATACGGCGTCACATAGAAAATGGCAAGCAGTCCGGCGGTAAAAAGGGAAAGAATTTGAAATCCGATAAAGGAACAATCCAGCACAAACGCCTCCCATTTTTGTCCATCCATCATCCGCTTTGAGATCGCAAATGCCTCGTCCTTGGACAAATTGGGATTTTCCGCCAGCAGATACGGGATCATACGATATTCGTAGCTTTTTATGATTCCCGGCACCCACAAAAGCAGCCCCCATAAAAAAGTATATAACAGTTTAAAGAAAAGCACCTTGACAATATTGAGATAAGAATATCGAAACGCATAACTCAGTTCCTTAAGATCCGCCTGATCGCTGCTTCTGTTAAACAGCAGAAACCGCTTAATCGATACCTCCAGCGGGGCAGTCAGAAAAATACTAAGGACACTCTGAAAAAGCGCGCTGATCAGCGACATTATGAATATAAACAACAATATGGCGCCTATCAGTCTGTTCCAGTCCACCTCTCTGTGCAAAAAGATATCCCGCATATTAAATGTAAATTCGGATAAACCCAAATACTGGTATGGAACTTTGAATTGCACCGTAAATCTGGATGGCAGCATCTGCAGAGCTGTCAGCAGCAAGGAAATAACGATCATCTTCCCATAGGTGCGTGACAACACCTGCCTTGCATTTCCTTTCAATTCACTTCTTGACCACGTGTTCATTTACAGTCTTCCCCTCCTAGTATTTTTTATTTTGCCGCAAATATTATACGGCATATAATATTATCTTTTCATATACTATACATCATATAACATTATATGTCAACACTTATTATAAAATAAAAATCAAACCACAAATAAAGAGTGCAAAACAAATAAATAGACAGGCAGATAAATAAACAGATAAAAAGAAAAATTAAAGAAAAAATAAAAAAGACAGACGCCGGAAACGGATTCATACACGCCCTTCCGACGTCTGTGTTAAGATACGATATACTAAATATTACTATTCCAAAGACTTAACGTCTCCTCCCATGTCAGCGTTCCATCTTCCAGAATGACGCGCTGTATGGCGGCAGCTCGCTTCCTCCGCCAAAATCATGGTCTTTGCCGGTGATCAGATCGACTGCCATGCCGCAGCCCGCGTCAAAATGCGCCGTATAAGGGACATCCGCCATATTGATGGCTACCAGAACCCTCTCCTGATCGCTCTTTCGTTCAAAGATGCACTGCTGATTCGTCAGCACGATGCTTCTCATACTGCCGTAATTCAGCGCATGACTGTTCTTCTTCGCCTTCGTGAGCCGGCTGATATACTCTGTCAGCTCATTCCACTCCGGCGCATCGAGGCAGGNNGGGACGCAGCGCCGGATCGCCCTGACTTTTATCCGCCTTGATGCCCCATTCGCTTCCATAATAGACGCAGGGGATTCCGGGCATGCCATAAACCATGGCATATACCAACGGAAGATGTTTTTCATTCTGAAGGATGCTCGCGATCCTTGATACATCATGATTATCCGCAAAGGACAACAGATGCGCCCCTCTGCATACCGTCCAGTCCTCCGGGCCAAACAACCGCAGCAGGGAGTGGATGATCTCAAACATATTGGCGCTGTTAAATGCCGAGTGGATGCCCTTATAACACTGGTAATTGGTCAGTGAATGGATGTTCATCTGCTGCAACATCCTTCCATACTCTCCATGCAGCACCTCTCCTAATAGGAAGAAATCCTCTTTTTTCGTATCACAAAATCCCCTCAGGCGGTTTAAAAATCCAAGATCTAAGCAATATGCCACATCCAGACGGAGTCCGTCGATATCAAATTCTTTGATCCAGCCTTCCACCGCCGAAAAGATATGGTTGACCACATCATCATTATGAAGGTTCAATTTCACCAGATCGTAATTGCCTTCCCAGCCCTCATACCAAAGTCCGTCATTGTATCCGGAATTACCGCCGAAATCGATCCTGTGAAACCAGTTGACATAAGGGGACTGCTCCCTGTTTTTCAACACGTCCTGAAACGCCCAGAATCCCCGTCCGACATGATTAAATACGCCGTCAAGCACGACCTTGATGCCTTCCTTATGAAGCGCCTGACAAACCTCGGCAAAATCCTCGTTTGTTCCCAGACGGGTATCCACCTTTGTGTAATCTCTCGTATTATAGCCATGGGTATCTGATTCAAAGATCGGCGAAAAATAGATTGCGTTGATCCCCAACTTTTTCATATGAGGGATCCAGTCGATCACCTTCTTGATCCTTGATACCGCGATGCCGTCATTTTCAAACGGCGCTCCGCAAAATCCCAATGGATAGATCTGATAAAACACGCTTTCATAAGCCCACATAACTCTACTGCTCCTCCTGTCTGTTCTTTAATTTGTCTGTTCTTTATAATAATCAGTTCACTTTGGTAAATACGAGCGAGTCACCGCTAAACCCAACCATATCACCGCTCGGAACATCAATCGCAAAGCTGCCGGAAGCCAGGGACACGCTCTTTTCGTTGCCATCGAAAGTGAGATAGAGGGTGCCATCAGCATATTCCCATGTTCCGGTCGCCAGATTCGATGATTCGTCCATGCTTCCTATCATTTCCTCCTCCAGACCGCTAATAATAACATCTTTGAGACTCTCTAATTCTTCCTTCTCCTCCTGTGTCAGATCAGCCAAATCCTTTTCCCCTATCATGCACATAAACTCGATATAATTGTCGTCAATAAAATTTATAAAATCAGATGCAAACTTCTCAACATCCATATTAAGCTGTGCCGTACCGTCAGACTCGAGTAACATTATAAAGTCCAGCGTAAGATCACCCTTTCCGAGGAAATCACCTGCCTCAGTGTCAGCACCAGCCGAATCGGTCCAAAAGTCTGAGTCCAAATGATAACTCGCAACGTAATCACCCGCTACCTCTTCCGTCTCCTGATCAGCAGAAGGCACAGGCGTCTCAGTTGACGGAAAATCATCCGGCTCATCCGCATCAGCGCGGGAATCATCCGGCTCGTCTGCATCAGAACGGGCATCCTCCGATTCCTCTACCGTAACCTTAAATGATACATCATCCTCGTCCTTGGCGCTGACCGTTACCGTAGTCTTGCCGGGCGAAATACCCTCAATGGTGATAATGCCATCCTCATCATCAAAATCAATCTCGGCAATATCATCATCTTCTACCTCAACATCCACACGCTTTAAGTCATCAAAGTTCTCGATCTCTACCTCAACCTCATCACCAACCTCGATCCTCACTTTCTGCTCCGAAAGCAAAATGCCTTCTTCCTCATCCTTGCTCTCCTGTCCACAGCCGGTCAAGGAAATCCNNTCAGACACAAAGCGAGTATTCCTACCACAATTTTCTTTTTCTTTTTCATGTCGTTTCCTCCTAAACTAAACTCTCATTTAAAATATACAATAACACAAATTCCCATTTCCAGCAACGGACAGTTCTTAATATATCAAGTTTACATAATATAATATTTTATATATTTAGTTTACATAATATGTCATCCAAATTTATATATTATATCAAATCTTGACAAAAAAATCGTAATTTTGATAATTCGCAAATGATTTATTTATTATATGCAGGATTTAACTTTTTATAAAGTCCACAATTTCCACATAGTTATCCACAAATTACTGTCATATAATGTTAAATCCTGTCAATTATTTTAACTAAATTGAAAATAAAATCTTCAAATGTGGAAAGCTGTATATGTTTACATAACTATATCCATTTTTTCCAAAACTGCACAAGCTTATCTGTGATCACTGTATTCGTAGCCGTCTCATAATCGCTCCATTCCCTCGGAAAGATCCTCTGATAAGAACGATTCAGCAGCCTCTCCTCCAGCAGAAGAACCACGCCCACGTCTTCCGCCGTCCTGATCACGCGCCCTGCCGCCTGCAATACCTTATTCATCCCCGGAAACCGATAGGCATAATCATAACCGTCATGCTCCTCATCATCAAAGAAATTTTTTAAGATCTCCCGCTCCGTGCAGATCTGCGGCAGTCCCGGACCGATGATGATGCTCCCGATCAGGGAGTCCTGTCTGAGATCGATCCCTTCCGAAAAGATCCCACCCAAAACGCAAAATCCGATCAAGCCCTTTTTGCGGCCTTCCTTCTTCCGCAGAGAGATCTCTTTCCCCGCCGATACAGCCGTCTGTCCCATACCGATCCCGCCTTCTGCACGTGCATCTCCGCTATCTTCCTGCCCCTTTTCTATATCTCCTCCGTCTGCAAATTTACGCAGAAATTCCTCCCGCATCTGCTCATCCATACGCTCCTGCTGGGCAATGCACTCCATGGAGCCCTCTTCATAAAAGCTTCGGCAGAATACGTCATAGACATGCTCCAGAAATACATGGGACGGAAAAAACACCATATAATTGCCCGGCTTCGCACGAAAAACCTCGTAAATATACGCCGCGATCTTGTGATATTCCATATCATTTCTTCGCGTGTATTTACTGGTAGCGTCCTTAGCGATAAAAAGCCCCATCCTGCGCCTGTCAAAAGTAGACTTCGCATAGATCTCATAATCCTCCGGCTCTCCGCCCAGCAGTTTTTTATAATACTGGATAGGCAGTAAGGTTGCAGAGAATAAGATACTGCTTCTTCCCTTCACCATACATTCCTTCAATTTTTCTTTCGGATTGACGCAGAACAGCTTTACGATAAAAGAGCCATCCTCCCTAAGCTCGCAATACGGCCGGTAATTTTCATCCATTTTCTCATAGATCATCAGAAAATGAGCAAGCTCAAAATAAAGCTCCAGCACCGACTTCCTGACCGGTCTCTCATCATCCTCCTCCAGATAAGCGCTGATCGTTGTGTAACACCTTTCCACGATACGGATCAATTCGCTGACATCTTCCAGCTCCATATAAGTCTCACATTCCCGCTTAAGTTCCAAAAGATGCTTATTAACATACTCCAATGATTTTACGATGCGGTGCAGCGGAAGATTCCGTTTGTCATACCTTTTATTGCTCCTTTCCCCGGCATTATCCTTTATAAAACCCTGCTGCGATATATCTTCTGCGGTCTCATTTTGAAATTCCATCTCTGAAAACAGGTTTTCCTGTCTCATCACAGATTTCTCTGCCGAAGCTTTCCGTCCGGTCATCCCTATCGCATCCTTGATCAGTTTCCGCAATGCAAGGATATCCTCTTTGCAGATGGCAGCGCTGTACATCTCCCTGCCGCGCTCTACCAGATTATGCGCCTCATCAATAAGAAAGATATACTCATCCTTCATCCCCTCAGAAAAAAAACGTTTCAGGCTTGCATGGGGATCAAAGACATAATTATAGTCACAGATCACGCTGTCTGCAAACAGGCTGATATCCAGACTGAACTCAAACGGGCACACCTGATGTTTCTCGGCATATTCCATAATGACCGGTCTGGTAAATCTGTCCTCATGCGTAATGATATCATATAAAGCATCATTAATCCTGTCAAAATGCCCTTTTGCATATGGACATGCCATCGGATTACATTCTACTTCTTCCATGGGGCATATCTTTTCCTTGGCGGTCAGCGTAACGGTTTTGCAACGAAGTCCCCTGCCGCGCAGTAATTCAAAGGTATCCTCCGCCACCGTTCTGGTGATGGTCTTTGCCGTCAGATAAAATATCTTCCCCGCGATCCCTTCCCCCGCCGCCTTAAGCGCGGGAAATACGGTCGATATCGTCTTTCCGACACCTGTGGGCGCCTCGATAAACAGCTTTTTGGATTCACGGATCGTCTGATAGACAGACACCACAAGCTCACGCTGCCCTTCCCTATAAGGGAACGGGAACTCTGCCGCCCGCACGGAGCTTTTATATATTTCCTCCCATTCCATCTGGAAATCAGCCCACTTCTTATATTCCCGCATCAAATCTTCAAACCATATTTCCAATGCAGAAAAAGTATATTCCTCAAAAAAATAACGGATTTCTTCTGTTTCAAAATGGCAGTAGGACATCCGCACCCTGATCACCGGAAGCTGCTTCTGCACTGCATAGATATAAGCATATACCTTTGCCTGCGCCAGATGCACCGGAACCGGCGCTTTCATATATTCCAGCTTCTTCGCCACACATTTGATCTCATCTATCGTGATCTGATCATATTCCTCATCTTCCGTCCACTGCGGATTCACAGCCGGAAGCTGCGACTGCAGCGCTCCGTCGATCCTCCGTCTGCCTTCATAGATGATACCGTCCGCCCTGCCTTCGATCTTGATCGTATAGCGCTCTGTCACATACTGATACTTAAGCAGCACCTCAGACGCGTAATTTTCCCCCGCGCCGCCCTGAATCACGCGGTGCAGCCGGCTTCCCTCCTGCATTGCCTTTTCAGGAGATACACCACGCCTGTTATCTATGTCGCCGGAGCGGAAAATAAATTCCACCAACTGTCGGACCGATATTTGGATCTCCCGATTTTCCAAAACGGATGCCTCCTCTGTACATGCTCTGCGTTTTTGCGATGCACCCCCGCTTCGTTTGCGCCGCAATATCTGTTGCAATTATAGCATACCTGTACTCATGTTGCGAGCCTCCTTTGCGAGCAGTTAAGCTTAAAAATATTATAAGAACTCCGTCATATCCGCCCGGAAACGCAGCGGCAGCATCTGTCTCTGCAGATCGGTATTTTTCCGTTCTTTGATCGCAATGCTCTTACAAAATCCCCGAAACCAATCAGAATACAGCAATTCCTCATCAGAATATGACAGTTCTTCATCGGAATACACATGAGCAGCTCCGTTCCCCTGATCTCTTATATGGTTTACATAATATATCTCCATATCCCTCTGATGCACTCCCAAGATCCCTCTGCCTTTATCATAAATGATAAAATCCTCCCCCGGCAGCCTGTCCTCAAAATGATTCATCAAAAGCTCCAGTACATAATGATGCGGCTGCATCCTTGCGTAGAGTATGCCGCTTTCCAGTTCCCGAAAGCGCAGAAATCCTCTCAGATGCAGAAATTCATTTTCCACGGCGCGCTTTAGTTCCAATACGCGCATCACATAAGGATCAGCCAGATGTTCAAGTACATGATACCCCAGCCTGCGCTTTAGTCCCACTACAATGGTATGATAGACGGCATCCGCCCTGTCATGCGCCCCTGCCACCAGCGCATACGAAAGGTATCGTGTATTTTCCCTGCCAAACTCCCTCTGCAACGTCCTTTGAACCTTAACCGCCTTTTCCGGATCTGCCACAGCTTCCATACATTCATCAAACAATTCCGGCTCGTATTCCTCTTCCAGCGCAAGTCTGGTATCCGCGGGGTCGCATTTCATCTCATAAGCCTGATAGATCCCGCTATAAATACCTTCTATCGTGTTTTTACAAATCAATACAACCATCTTGTACTCCCCTGCGTTCTTGCCTCATTCGCCATATAATAGCCTAATACAGTTTCAGGTATCAAAATTTGAGGCGGCAAGCTGTCAATAATAATCTGCTTCTCCTATACCTGCATATCAAACAACGACATCTGCCTTATTGACACTTCGTCCACGGGGTTTTTCTTTTCCGTCAGATTTCTGATCAGATAATTTTCCTCCAGTCTGACAGGATACATCATCCTGCCATTGCAGGTGATAAAATACAATGCCCGCTTTAATACGACTCCAAGTCTTTTTAATTCATCAAATCCCAAAGTCCCCAGCCGTCTCGCCTTGACAATGCGCTTTGCGCTTTTGACACCGATCCCCGGAACACGAAGCAACGACTGGTAATCCGCACGATTGATCTCCACGGGGAAACACTCCAAATGCCTTACCGCCCAATCCGCCTTCGGATCTAAAAATGCGTTAAAATTCGGGTGCCGTTCATCCAACAGCTCCTCCGCCCTGTAGCCATAGAAGCGTAAAAGGAAATCCGCCTGATACAGCCTGTGTTCCCGAAGCAAAGGCGTGCCGCCCGGCAGCACAGGCAGTTCCTTATCCTGATTGACAGCCACAAATGCCGAATAAAATACCCGCTTCAACTCAAACTTACGGTATAGATTTTCCGCAATGGTCATGATCTGATAGTCCGTCTCCTGCGTTGCTCCGATGATCATCTGCGTCGACTGCCCCGCAGGCACAAAGGACGGCGCATTACGGTATTGGACGATCTCCGCCTTATTATCCTGAATCCCATTCTGAATCATCCGCATGGGCGCAAGAATATTCTTTCTATGCTTATTGGGCGCCAGTTTCTTTAACCCCTCCGCCGTAGGGAACTCCAGATTGACGCTCATCCTGTCCGCATAAAACCCGACGCGGCGAACCAGCTCCAGAGAAGCTCCGGGGATCGCTTTCACATGGATATAACCGTTAAATCCGTATTTTGTCCTGAGAAGATAGATCGTCTCCCCGATCAGCTCCATGGTATGATCCGGACTGCACAGGATGCCGGAACTCAAGAACAGCCCTTCTATATAATTCCTCCGATAAAACTGCATGGTCAGCTCGCATACTTCCACCGGGGTAAAAGAGGTTCTCTTAATATCATTGGATCTGCGGTTGATACNNGGATCGGCGGTTGATACAGTATTTGCAGTCATAGATGCACTCATTGGTCAACAGGATCTTAAGCAGGGAGATACATCTGCCATCCGAAGAAAAGCTGTGACAGATGCCGCCGGCAGCCGTATTCCCCATGGTTTTTCCATTGCCGGAGCGTTCCACGCCGCTGCTGGTGCAGGCAACATCATATTTCGCAGCCGCAGATAAGATAGAAAGCTTGTCCATGATATCCATCTTCATATTCTTTTGTATCTCGGACAGCTCCCCTGCATGGGCGGTTCCTACACTTTCCACCATGTCAAGGGGTCCCTGAACCGGCAGCTGATTTCCCGCATCTTCCCGTAACATATCAATCCCTTTCTCTCTTCACAGCACTCGCCATGAATTGCCGCCATAATTTCTATCCGTTCCGGTACCCATCCCATCCTCCCTTATGAACACGCGTTTTGAATACCGAACTTATGTTCTATTATAGCATGGGAACGTATGTTTGTAAATACCGGTTTTCGCAAAATTAAAAATGGCGGNNGCCACTATTCAAAAAAGTCAAATTTTTAAGAGTAAAGGTTACTCATAATATCTAAAGCGATGCTTTTTTTTTAAATCAGATTCATGCTTCATACTCTTTAAATCAATGCGGCAACACCATTTTACATGCTGCCAACAAGGATAATGACTTAAATCTTGCTTTATAGCTATACCTTCCGCAATAAGGTTATCAACCTCTCCATTATCAGAAACATCATCAGAATATATACTAACCGGCATTCCTTCGNNCTTCGTAAAAAGCAGTTATATTTCCTTGTGAATCAATTTTTGTATCATCTTTAGATAATAGAACTATATCACTTTTTACCATTTCATTAAAATCTACATAAATGCGAGCTTTATCCATTTTTATCAACCCTCCTCATTTCATATTAATGTGGTGATTTTTTCGTGATGATTATCTCCAATCCCGATTTTTCCGATTCTACAAACCGGAATTCTGATAAGACATANNTTGCTTATTTTATTATTGTGGCAAATAATTCTCCCCGACAAACTTGAATTCTGATAAGACACTTTTCATAGCATTTATTAACTGTTATATCTTATCTCCAAAAAGTTCGCGAACCCATGAAAAAACTAAATTTATAATAAGGGCAAAAATAAGGGGAAGAAAAACTTGTAACAAATTATAACAATATTTTCTTTAAACATTACCAAAGCTGTTCCAAAGCTGAAATAGAGCTTTAGAACAGCTTTAGAGAAATTTAACAATTTTTTGTATATGTGTCCTCGTTTCGTTTAAAGCTTCCTGCAATTCCTTTTGAGTTGCTGTCGGTTGATTTTGTAGATATTCAACTATTTTCATTTTTAAAGCTATATTCTCAACTTTGGAATCCAGCTTTAAAACGTGCTTATCAGATATTGAAACAGCAGCTAACTTTATCATAATATCTTCTGAATGTACCACATACTCTGGCTGTATAGTTCATTTCTTTAATAAAAATATCAAGCCTTAAATACTATGTTTTTTGATAAGTTTCTTCTTTAGCAGGCTATGTTGAAGTTCAAGCCAAGCTATTTCCCCGAATATTACGATAAAAAATACAACCATCTGAAACACAGTGTTATCAAACTTTTCAAGAAAATATATAAAGACGGACATTGTTACAAACAAAGCACATCCATATATGATCAAATTTCTTCCATGTTTATGATTCCATTCTGACATATCAGTAAGTTCATCTTCTCTCGGAGGAACTTCGCCTGTATTCAATGCAACCGGAACTTTAGACCGGAACTGATTTACACCAAGCACTATAAAAATAAGCGAAACAAATAAAGAAATTATCAAATAAATAATGGTCCCTGCTGCCATAACTTAATTGACCTCCAAATTTCAATCTGTCAGTGCAATTATAACCTATTTTTAACGAGTACACAATTCCGAAAAAAATAGCCAAAGAATCTGGACAACAATATTTTAATGTGTTAGGATAGTGGTAGCTTAAGGGAAGGGGTGAAAGGATGAAGAGATAATTTGCTTTTGATCACATGATTTTTTCAGTATGGGCATGCAGCACATACTGTTTCATATGTTGCCAAAAGTGGATTATGTTCTCATAACCTTCTTTTATGTATATTATAATGTGTATTTTATAAATATTTGTATATATAAATTGAATGGAAAGCGATGATCGCGGTATCGTCACTCCGATGCATGAGGTTATAGTATGTAATGGAACTGTTTGGCAGCGAACGGTTCTTATTTTTTTACTTAATATCCAGTCAGGAGGAACGTATATGTCGCAGATCAGTGTAAACAACCTTACCTTTCATTATGAAGGCAGTTTCGATAATATATTTGAAAACGTATCATTTTCGATCGATACCGATTGGAAATTGGGATTTATCGGTCGTAACGGAAAAGGAAAAACAACCTTTTTAAATTTACTTCTGGGAAAATACTCTTATAACGGTTCCATAGATACGACTGCAGTCTTTGATTATTTTCCATATCAAATAGAGCGCGCCAAAATGCAGCTTCCCGCCTCTGAGTTTATCGACACGTTAAAGGACGGATGCGAGGAATGGCGCGTGATATGCGAGCTGACGCAATTAGGGGAGAGCGCCGAACTTCTGCACAGGCCTTATATTACCCTGAGTTTTGGAGAGCAGACTAAGATCATGCTGGCATGTTTGTTTTCCGGTGAAAATAATTTTCTGCTTATTGATGAGCCAACCAATCATTTGGATCCGGCTTCCAGAGAAATGGTCAAAAAATATCTGGCTTCCAAAAAAGGCTTTATTTTGGTATCGCATGACAGGGATCTGCTGGATGCCTGTATCGATCATGTTCTGGTTCTGAACAGGCAGAGCATTGAAGTGCAAAAAGGCAATTTTTCAAGCTGGTGGGAAAACAAACAGCGGCGGGATCAATTTGAACAGTCAACAAATGAAAAGCATCTCAAAGAGATCAAAAAGCTAAGACAATCCGCGTCGCGTGCATCGGATTGGGCAGACAAAAACGAACGGACAAAAATCGGCTTTGATCCCAGAAAAGAACCTGACCGGTGTAAGGGCACAAGATCCTATATCGGCGCAAAAACAAAAAAGATGCAGAGCCGGGTAACACAATTGGAAAACCGCATCCAGCGGGAAATCGAAGAAAAAGAAGATCTCCTGAAAGATTTAGAGTTGCCGGCAGATCTGAAAATAGTACCGCTTACACACCATAAACAGACGCTTGTAAATATCAATCATTATCGTCTGAAATATCATGACAGCAGGGAGCCTTTATTTACCGATCTGACCTTACCCATTTGCCAAGGAGACAGGATCGCCCTGCATGGCAAAAACGGATGCGGAAAATCAACGCTTGTCAAGATGATCCTGCAAAAAGCGGGTTTATACGACCACAATCTGACAGTTTCAGAGGAAGGCGTGTGCGAAACCGCGGCAGGTCTTGTGATCTCCTACGTCAGTCAGGATACTTCTTTCTTAAAAGGAGACCTACAGGGATTTTGCGAAAAACGCCATCTGGATCGGAGTTTATTTTGTTCCATATTAAGACAGCTCGATTTTGACCGTGTACAGTTTTGCAAAAACATGGAGGATTACTCAGAAGGGCAGAAAAAAAAGGTACTGATCGCCGCAAGCATACTCACCCCTGCGCACCTGTATCTCTGGGATGAACCGTTAAACTATATTGATGTTTTTTCAAGGATGCAGATCGAAAAATTACTTTTAGAGCATCAGCCGACGATGCTGT
Organism: Lachnospiraceae bacterium UBA7480; assembly: GCA_002479655.1. Classification (GTDB taxonomy): domain Bacteria; phylum Bacillota; class Clostridia; order Lachnospirales; family Lachnospiraceae; genus NK4A136. The sequence continues at coordinate 332 of DLOQ01000170.1, read as the reverse complement.
TTGTGGAGCATGACGTAATGTTCCGTGAGAAAATCGCCACAAAGACCATTGCGTTATAAGAATTACATTATGGACAAGCGCCATAAAAATAACACCTGTGAAGCTATTCGGCTTTAAGCCCGACGCATCCCAGCAAATTGCTGACACGGATACTTCAACAGGTGCTATTAAATTAATGTACCGCAGCAATATAACGTAATCAAGATTTACGAACAAATAATTACGAAAGCTTTTTTGTAACTTATTGCTGCTGTAGATGCTGCCGTCCTTCGTGATCCATATAATAATTGTCCGTATATATCAATTCGGACAGTTTTACAAATTCATATCCC
>DLOQ01000006.1:28548-28675 GCA_002479655.1 Lachnospiraceae bacterium UBA7480 | reverse complement strand
ATCCTTGGGCAGACAGTAGCCACCGTACCCGAAGGAAGGATTGTTATAATGACTGCCGATACGGGGATCAAGACATACACCGTTGATAATCTGCTGCGTATTGAGTCCCTTCATCTCTGCATAGGTA
>DLOQ01000006.1:21166-28421 GCA_002479655.1 Lachnospiraceae bacterium UBA7480 | reverse complement strand
ATTTTCAACATCTGTACCAACGATAATGCGGCTCGGATAAAGATTATCATAAAGAGCCTTGCTTTCACGCAGAAATTCCGGACTGAAGATGATATTGTCGCAATGATACTTTTCTCTGACCGACGCGGTAAAGCCTACGGGAATGGTGGACTTGATGACCATCACCGCATCCGGATTATACTTGATGACAAGCTGAATCACGTTTTCAACCGCGGAAGTATCAAAAAAGTTCTTCTTGCTGTCATAGTTTGTGGGAGCGGCGATGACAACAAAGTCTGCGTCCTTGTACGCCGCCTCTCCGTCCAGCGTTGCAGTCAAATCAAGTTCTTTCTCGGCGAGGTACTTTTCAATATACTCGTCCTGGATTGGCGAAATTTTGTTGTTTATTTTCTCAACCTTCTCGGGGATAATATCCACAGCTGTCACGCTGTTGTGCTGCGCCAAAAGCACAGCCAAAGACAAGCCCACATATCCTGTTCCCGCTACGGCAATTTTCTTGTTCATATTTTAATGTTCCTCTTTTCCTTCATCCTGCTATTGAACCAATTCAATTCATTATCGCAATGCTTGACTTAAACTCATAATACGGTTTTGTTTTTCAATTCAACAGCAGCAATCAAACCTTTTCACCGAACGTATCCGGGCGGTTCGGATTGAAAATCTCATTACAGGTCATAACCGTCACCAGATTCTCTGTGTCGCTCAAATTGATAATATTATGCGTCCAGCCCGGGATCATGTGGATGGCTTCAATCTTATCTCCGCTCACTTCAAATTCCACAGTCTCACCGGTATTGATATTGCGCTCCTGAATCAACCCATGACCGGCCACCACAATAAAAAGCTCCCACTTGGAGTTGTGCCAGTGCTGCCCCTTTGTAATGCCGGGCTTGCTGATATTTATAGATACCTGACCGCAATCCTCCGTGTGCACCAGCTCAGTAAAGCTGCCTCTGTCATCGGCATTCATTTTAAGCGCATATTTAAACTTGTCTGTCGGAAGGTATGTCAGATACAAGCTATACAGCTTCTTTGCGAAGGAGCCTTCCGGCATTTTCGGCATCATGAGTGTGTGAGGCTGCTGTTTAAACTGCTCAAGTAAATCCACAATCTTACCCAAAGTCACCTTGTGAGTCACGGGCACACAGCAGTACCGACCGTTTTCGGTTACAACCGTCTCCACACCATCGAATTCACAGTGCGATTCTTTTCCTTCAAGAAGGTCAAACATGCCCTCGATCAAATCGTCGATATATAAAAGCTCCAGCTCTGTGGAACGATCGTTAACAGTGAAAGGCTCGTCATTGGCCACCGCCCAGCAAAATGTAGAAACAGCGCTGTTATACTTCGGGCGTGAATGTCCCATCAGGTTCGGGAAGCGGTATACCGCCACCCTCACTCCCGTCTCCTCTGCATAGGAGAAGAACAATTCCTCCCCTGCCTTTTTGGAACGACCATATTCTCCGTCATATCTGCCGATACAAGTCGCCTGAATAGAAGAAGAAAGCATAATCGGCGCCTTATTCTCATATTTTTTCAGTAGGTTCAGCAAATCTGACACAAATCCGAAATTGCCCTTCATAAAATCCTCGGGATTTTCCGGGCGATTCACCCCGGCAAGATTAAACACAAAATCAGCTTTGCGGCAGTATGTATCAAGCTCCTCCGAAGAAGAATCAATATCATAGCAATCAGTAAAACAACAATAATCTTTTTATCTCTATCTGACATTATTCAGTGCCTCCTTCCGTTACTGTAGCGCCTGCTGCAGACGGGTCAAACAGCGGAAGCAGCTCTTCCGTCTCCTCTGTTTCTTCTTCCACAGGTCTTGAAATATGGCATCCCACCGTATAAGTCGTCTGAGTCAGCGTAATCAGATCATACTGCATGTACTCCGCAGGATACTCTTCTCCTTCCTCATACTCGATATAATCACCGAGCACTCCGTTCTCTTCTTCCCTTAGATAAACAGCGTTGCCTTCCGCATCATATCCAATCAAAAACAGTGTCTTATATTCTTCCGTAATGTCCGGAATCGTAAAATTGGATACATAATCCAGTCTGCCGATCTGCACCAGTACGTCAGCGACTTCATTCTTGGTCGTCAGATTCCAGCCGGACATAACATCAAATGATATCTCCCCTTCCTCTGCCGCAAGGTTATTAATAGAAGTTCCCGCCGGCATCTTCTTCTCCATGTCAAGAATAAACTGCAACAGCATCTCATTATCGGAATGTGTTGAATCCTCAAACGCCTTAACGATATTATACTCATTTAACGCAGCCTCATATGCGAGCGCTATCTGTTCAATATCCTCGATTGCGGCAATGCTCTGCTGCAGCTGATCCCTCTGCGTTACGGCTTTGTGATATGTAATAGCCGTATAAGCCACCCAGCCGATCATTCCGGCAGCGCACACGCCCAGAACGGCAAGCATGATATAAAACGTCTGCTGTGATCCTATCGAAGCGCGGGATCCTGACGTCTCAACCGACAGTCCGACCGGCGCAATCACCGCGCCGATATTAGGAAGATATCTTAATACTTCCTCAGCAGTCAACGCCGCCTGCCCTTTAATCGCAACGCCGGCCAGCGTCTCAAAATGTTCTACCGGAGCGCCAAGCTCACGTTCCAGGATTCTCTCAATACCGGCAATCGCACTTCCTTCACCGAATACCTTAATCCCCTGAAGCAGGTCATTCTTATTCTTCGTCCTGTGGTATTCAACAACCCTGCCGATGCCCGCAACCAGATACTGCACCGTCTGCGCATACTCATCCACCGTTACATGCTGATCAAGAAGCGTCTCATTGGAAAGGAGCGTCTTGGCATCCTTCTCTGAAATCTTCTTAACGTCCATCAGGGCATTGATAACCGCATTCTTACCATAAGGCACGCTTCTTTGCAGAATCAGCGTCTTGCCTCTCATGACATTGACATACGTCATATCTTTCTCAATCTGCAGGACAAGATCCATCCTTCCTTCCGTCATCTGCATGGAAAGAAGCTGGATAACGGAGTTGCCGTAATAATCTATACTGTTCACCGATAATTTCAGTTCTTCAGCCAGTTCGTAATAACACTTCACAAGATCATTGGGGGCTGCAATCGCAGATACACGGCATTTGTGGCCTTCTTCCGTACTGTAGTCCTCCAGGAAGGAATACGCATAAGAATAATCCCCAACATTGCTCATCGGGAAATATTCGCTTGAGTTCGCCAGCAGGATCTGCTGCATCTTCTTCATATTCTTTACATAAGGAATCTCTACGTCCTTACTGGCAATCTTCTTACTTGTTATAGTAAAGATAACTTCCTTTGCCGTAAATCCCCTTCCAAATATTGCTGTTCTGATTGCCTCAGAGATAGCCGTAATATCAACCAGATAGCCGTCATTGACGCTGTTATTCGGCGTAGCAACTTCCGCGGCATTGGTAAGTATTACTGCCTTATTGCCGTTCTTCTGCATCTCAGCAATTCTGATTGCATCCGTACCGACATAGATAGACAATACTTTATTCGCCATCCTGTTTGCTCCCCTTTCATAGTGAGTATAGTTTAATATAATAAACCGGATTAATATCCGAACTTATTCAAAAAGTCAAAAAAGTCTGTATGTACCACTGCAGTATTCCGTCCCCGTAACACATGACGATCACCCCGGCTGCAGAAAGATACGGTCCAAATGCCAGCATATGATCTTTCTTGGAGACCATCATCAATATACCATGAATCACACAGCCCAAAATGCATCCAAGCACCATAACCAGCAGAATCTTCTGCCATCCAAGCAGCAACCCCAAAGCCGCCATCAGCTTAATATCGCCGCCGCCCATCCCCCTGCCTTTGGTTATCCACGCCAGCAGATAAAAAATACCGCTGACTAAAAACATGCCAATCAGATAAACATACCAGCGCCGCCAATCCAAAACAGCCGCAATGATTCCCATACATAAGATAAAGAAATTAAACTGCACGGGAATCTCGTAAATCGCAAGATCCACCGCCGACAAACCAAGTAACGCCAAAGCTGCCAATGCATAGAGAAAAAACTTATATGTAAATCCGATATTCAGATAAAGGAAGAGCCACACCAGCAGATTCACCGCAATGATAATCAGATGCCGCGCAACACCGCCTTTATAGGTATATTCCTCTTCCGTATGCTTCAGCAGATAAGCGGTATATGCAGCAATCCCTTCACCGCACAGACAAGCGCCTATCAGTATCCCTGCATAATCCATCCTGTCTTTCCACCTTATCCTGCTTTTCCGTGCTGCAATCTGAAATCAAGTATTGCAAATTACATAAGGAAATAAACCCGATACTTCCGATTGAGTATAATTATAACAAATTATTAAATTTGCGTCTAGTAAAGTTTTCAGATAATTAAAAATTTTTTTCATATTCGGCATTATGAACAATTGAAATCTTTTATTTTTAGAAATTATGCACTTTAGATTATTTTGTAATTATTGATTGCTTTAATATATCTTTCCTATTATAATGAGTAAAAATGATTATTGATTACAGGAGACTATATATTATGAAAAAAAAGACCGGTATTTTGCAAAACCGCATCCTATACCCGCTGTACGCCGCGCTGCTTTCCATGCTTGCTTTCCTGATTTCCCTCGCAGCGCTCGGCATCCTCGGTTATTCTAATGACACGATCCTGAGAAGCGACTTAAACGGGCAGTATATAGCGTTTATCCAAATGTTCCTGCGCGTCTTGAAAGGCGAAGGAAGCCTTTGGTACACATTCTCCGCCTACCTCGGTTCCGGCGCCATCTTAACCTATGCGTATTACGCGTTCAGCCCGTTCAACCTGCTGTACCTGATCGAGTCCGTCTCCATTCCTGCCATGACGGCTGTGATCATCGTGCTGAAATTAGGAACAGCCGCCGCCAGCTTCCAGTTATTCATCCAGAAGACGTCCAGGATCTTCCATCCCGCAACACTCCTCTTTGCCATGTCCTATGCGCTGTGCGGATATGCCGTCACGATGCATTACCATATCATGTGGCTCGACGCGCTTTATACCCTCCCCATCATCATCCTTTTCATCGTAACGCTGATCGATACGGGCAGCTTTATCGGGTTAGTCCCTGCTTACGCTTACTTATTTATTACGAATTTTTATATGGGATTTATGGTCGGCATCTTCTCCGCTGTCGTATTTGTCCTCTATCTGCTTTACCGCGAAGACATCCGCCAGTCCGGCGGGCGCAGACGGATGNNCTGCTGCTTTGCCTGAAATATGCCTTTGCCGTCCTGCTTGCGGTCGGCTTATGCGCCATCCTCCTGATACCCACGGCATATTTCCTGTATTCCCATATGGCTGCAGATAATGCTGCTTTCTCGGAACTGCGGGCTACGCTTCCCGATCTCCTCAACAGCATGTTTATCGGGCAGATGCAGACGCTCGACACGCAGGTGCCGCTCCTATACTGCGGCCTTCCCGCGCTGATTCTGGTTCCGTTTTACTTTATGTCCAAAAAGATCTCCCGCAGGGAAAAAATCATGGCGGGCGTCGCTGCGGCATATCTCCTTCTCTGCACGCTGCTGCTTCCATTATATAAATTTATGCATGCCTTTGATTATCCCAATATGTACGGCTACCGGTTTGCGTTCCTCATGGTGTTTCTCATGCTCTGGATGGCATGCCGCGTCCTGCCGCATATAGAAGAGATCCCATTCCGGCATATTGTACACTATCTTGTGTTTCTTGCCGTCTTTTATTCCTTTATGATCTCTCTTCAAAAGGTCATCTTTTCTGATGTTTATTACAGGAACTCGCAGAATGAATTCCTGCTCAACACCGTCTTTCTGGTCTTATGGGGCGCCATCCTGTACCGCTGCATATCATGTCATGCCAAAACAGCTTTTTTCCGTTCAGGATCTGCCGTCTTCGCTGCCGCACTGATCCTGATGACCGCAGAGCTCTCCATCAACGCTTACCTGTGCATCTCCAAGGAAGAACATTCTGCCGTAAGCGAGGATGTTTATAACCAGTGGTATTATTCTGAAAAAGACGCCGTTGACAGCATCCTGGAAGCTGACAGCTCTTTTTACCGGATACACACCACTTACGACGAATCTCCTAACGCCGCCGGGCTGTTCGGTTATCATTCCCTTTCCACATTTTCATCCTCTGACGACTACCCGCTGAGACAGGCGCTTTCCCACCTCGGCATTGCCACAAGCAACCGTTTTATCTCCGGCACGGGCTATACCACCGTTACCGATATGCTTTTTTCCGGCAAATACAGGATTACGCTGATGCCGGCTGCTTCTTTGGAGCCCGGCATCACAAAGGATACTTACACCCCGGCGGAAGTTGCCGTCAATCCCTATTCCCTTCCTCTTGGTTATATGTCCGATCCTCAGATCATTCATTACCAGCCGGGCGACGATCCCTTCTATAACCAGATGCTGCTGCTTTACTGCCTGACAGGGCAATATTATGAAGTCTTTACGCCCGTGCCGCAGGATAAGCTGAAGATAGAGAGTGAGAATATGGCAATCGCAAATTCCATGGAGTATGTAAATTTCTACCATCTCTCCGATTACCTTACCGGCGGGATCATCTCCTTTTCCGCCCCGGTTCGTGACGGCATGCAGTTTATGGCATGCTTTACCCAGCCCGTTCCGGCAGCCGATTCGTCCTCTCCGTCGATTCTTGCGCAGATGGAGGGCATCAATGAATCGCCTTACCTGGCCTACGGCGCCATTGCCAAGGGAACTGACGCCCATATGTATGATACGCCGCACGAAACCGTCATGATTTACTTTTCCGACGGCTACCGCGATTATTATTGCAATAATATGTATTTTTATTATTATGACAGCAGCGTTATTCCTGCCGCTTATGAAGACCTTTCTGCAGGCGGATTCCGGATCAGCCATTTTGAAGACGACTATATCCAGGGAACAGTCACAGCAACTAAGGAGCGCCCTGTCTTTCTGACGACGCTCCCCTACGACAGCGGCTGGCACGCATATGTTGACGGGACGGCGGTTCCCACGTATCCTGTTCTGGAAGACGCTTTCCTGTCGCTTGTATTAACGCCGGGAGAACATCAGATCACGCTGGAATATGTTGCGCAAGGCAGCCTTCCCGGCGCTGTCATCACCCTTGTTTCCTTCATCATCTTTATACTTCTGTCAGGAATCCTCTTCCTGTGCAGAAAGCGCAAATCAGAAAAGAACTGACACATATTGTGCAGCCTTATCCCTAATTGTAAGCCTGAT
>DLOQ01000006.1:445-21022 GCA_002479655.1 Lachnospiraceae bacterium UBA7480 | reverse complement strand
GGCGCATCTGCGCCCGTTCTGATTTTTCCTTCTAAGACAGGAACTTACGGCTTCGGAACTCTGATTTCATAACCACTTGCTGACTTGGAACCACGGCTGTCTGTTCCAGGAAGTAAAACAGTAACATTGTTGCCACTGATTGTAACGGAAATATTATTCTTAGGACCGTTAGACTTCAGTGAACTACTCAGATCAGCTGTTGAAGCAACACCAAGAATCTCACAAACTGCTTTCTGGAAAGGTAAGGTACTATTAGCAGTCCACGGAGAACTAATAATATTAACGCCACCTGAAGGAATGCCAGTGGTTGAAGCTGTTGCAACCTCCGGATCTAACGCTGCGTCAATAACTGCGCTGTGAACTGTGTCTGCTAACTGTGCATCAGCGGATGCGTTAGCCTTCTCGATGTACTTAATCAGCTGAGGCGCCATAACACCTACTAAGATTGCCATGATAGCAATAACGATGATAAGTTCCACGAGGGAAAAACCTTTGTTGTTCTTCATTTCTCTTCTCTCCTTTTCTTTTTTTATTTTTTGCTGCATCTCTGTACAGCTTCTATGGTTATAGAATAGCATCAATCCTGCCAATTGTCCAGCGTTTTTCACCGATTAATTTATTGTTAAGGATTATTCTTATTCATGACAATTATTAATTGGTTCATGTACAACACAATCGCCGGTTCTCTGCCACTCCTTCCATACAGAATATTATAACGCTAGTTATAACGACAGTTATGATGACAAACTTTCGTACAGTGTGAACATCGGCGACAGAATGGCGATTACCAGGAAACCGACAACCACTGCCATGACTACGATAATCGCAGGCTCCATGATCGTCATCATCTGTTCCGTCGCAAGCTGTACGTCTTCTTCATAATAATCCGCTACGTTCTCCAGCATGACTTCAATATTACCTGTCTCTTCTCCGATGGATACCATATGTACTACCATCGGCGGGAACAGTCCGCTGCTCTTTAACGGTCTTGAAAGCGGCACGCCGCGCATTACCTGCTCTTTTGCTTCCTTCATGGCACGCTTATACAGAAGATTCTCCATATTACGCCCCGTGATATCTATTGCGTCAACCATCGGCACACCGGCTGCAAGCAGGGTACACAGGGTACGTCCTAACCTCGCGCAGGCTGACTTGGTCTTTACCGGACCAATCACGGGAAGCTTAACTGCCAGGCTGCTGGTAACTTCCTTGCCGGAGTCAGTGTTCGCATATGCCTTAATCCCCATGAACAATACAGCTCCTATAATCAGCATCAGCCACCACCATGCCACGAAGAAGTCACTGACATGAATAATGACCATCGTAATCGCCGGCATCTCTGTATCCAGATCCGCGAACATTCCCATAAAGGATGGGATAACAAATGTCATGATAACGAAGATAACGGCAATCATTACCACGATCAGGATGATCGGGTACGTAACCGCTTTCTTTACCGCTGACTGCAACGCCGCGTCCTTCTCGAACTGAATCGCCATACGCATGAAAGCAACATCCAGACTACCGGAGGCTTCGCCCGCCTCCACCATGTTCAGCAGCATCTCAGGAAATACGCCTTTCCTCTTACGCATGGCAGTTGCAAGCGAATCACCTTTCGAAATATCCGTATGTACTGCTTTGATTGCTGCCTGCAGCGCCGGGTTCTCTGTCTGCGTCCCTAACATCTCAAAGGAGTCCACGACGCTGACACCCGCTTTATTGATACTTTCAAACTGATGACAGAATATAGAGAAATCCCTTGGCTTTATCTTTGTACCAAAGCTAAAGCCGAGACTCTTGCTCATGGCTCCTGCCTCTTCGCACTGAATCACCACGTTCTTATCCGCCTTCAGTATATTCATGGCGGCGTCACGTGATTTCGCTTCCAGTGTTCCTTTCTTTTCCTTCCCCGCCGGGGTCATTACCCGGTATGCAAATTGTGCCATACGCTCCCACCTTTTCCTTATTTTTTTTGCTATATAGAGATACTTCCCTGCGCCGCGCCTATATACTGCACGACCGGAAGCCCTTCCCAGACCTTATGCGCCGGGCGCCTGCGCAGCCTCAGCAAGTGCTTCGCTGTTCGCCTCATTCGCCGCATCCATATCGTAAGCCACACGAACCATCTCGGCAATTGAGGTCGTGCCTTCTATCACATTCCTCGCGCCGGACATCTGCAGCGTGTTCATCCCCTCCGCTACGGCTGTATTCTGGATGATCTCCGCCGTAACCGTCTCATGCAGGACACGCCTGATATTTGCCGAGATCGGCATAATTTCATAGATAGCCTTTCGTCCTTTATAGCCGGTTCCGCAAGCTTCACAGCCGACAGGTTCATAGATCGTAATATCCTCCGTTCCGGTATATCCAAGCAGCGTCTTCTCCTTCTGCGTCGCGATATGCCCGACCTTACACTGCGGGCAGAGACGGCGTACCAGACGCTGCGCAATGATGCCAACTACCGCGTCGCCAATCATATACGGCTCTACACCCATATCAATCAGACGCGTGATAGATGCCGATGTCGAGTTCGTATGCAGCGTAGAGATAACCAAGTGACCCGTAATAGACGCCTGAAACNNCCGCTATCTGCGCCGTCTCTGCGTCTCGAATCTCACCAATCATGATAATATCCGGGTCCTGACGCAGAATAGATCTTAATGCGCCCGCAAAAGTCAGACCCGCCTTAACATTTACCTGTACCTGATTAATCCCGGCTACGTTCGCCTCGACAGGATCCTCCACCGTAATAATATTCACTTCCGGTTTATTCAATTCGTTTAATACCGTATAACAGGTAGTTGATTTACCGGAACCGGTAGGTCCCGTAACAAGGATGATGCCGTGCGGGTTATTCATGATACCGTCAAGCTTCATCTCGTCGTCAGGATAAAGGCCAAGATATTTCTTCTCCTGACTCAGTCCCTGTTTCTTGGTAAGTCGCATAACCGTCTTCTCGCCATATACCGTAGGCAGGATAGATACACGGACATCAAACTCCACGCCGTCTACGATATAGGTAAGACGACCGTCCTGCGGTTTTCTCTTTTCAGAGATATCCAGTCCGGATATGATCTTGATACGCGCCGTCATCGCACTCAGCATATTGGTGGAATATACCGCATCCTCACGCAGCATACCATCGACACGGTTACGCACGCGTACATTATGCTCCAATGGCTCTATATGGATATCGGAAGCGCCTTCCCTGACTGCCTGCTGGATCATGCTCCTTACGATCTTAACGATCGGCGCATCCCCTACGGTGTCTTCTTCCGCTTCTTCATCATCAGCAAACTCCGCGGCATGCTCCGCCTCAAACTGCTCAGCAGCCTCCATCGTCGCCTTCCTGCCGTAAATCTTATCCAGTATGATCGATATTGCGCTCTGCGGCGTATAAAACGGCTGCACCTCCATACCGGATGCCATCTCGATATCATCACTGATGCCTAAGTTGGTAGGATCTGACATTGCGACATTGATCACATTCACATTATCCGGATCAAAGCCAAACGGCAGCACCTCATGTTTTTTGATCAACGCTTCCCCGACAATCTCCAATGCCCTCGGATCGTATTCCTTTAAATCCTCTGGCTCCACGCTCTGGTATCCCATCGTCTTACAGAAGAAATCCGCAAAATCCTCCTGCGAGATAAACCCTAAGTTCATCAAAGTCTCGCCAAGCTTTGTTTTCTGCGTCTTCTGTTCTTCCAACGCCTTCATCAACTGTTCTTCGGTGATCTTGCCGGCTTCCACCAGCATATCACCCAGCCTCTTTTTCACTCCAAAAAGAGCCATGCCGATTCCCCTCCTGTCACTTCTATGAAATTAAATGTTTCTAACAGTAATATAGAAATTTGTGTGTTTTCACCATAATAAAACAAAAACACGCAATCACACTACTCTATTATTACATAAAATTACGCAAAAGGAAATAAATTTTTTTGATTTTTTGATTTCAAAAATGTTTTTGTTATTATTAAACAAGATTATTTTTATAAAATTGTGCATAATATAGAATCTTTTTATGGGCAAAGATTATAATCGTTGCGCCGGCGGTTCCGGCATGTCTGTATTTTTCACTTCCTTTATAGTATACTGCGGCAGAGAGTTGATTGAGATATAGATCCTGCCGATATATTCTCCAAGCATCCCGAGCATCAGCATCATAAGTCCTGTAGAAAAAACCATAACTGCCGCCAGCGAGCTGTAACCCAGAACCAATATGGAATGAAACACAAGCTTTCTTACGTTAATGCTGATCCCCCATAAAAAACCGGCAATCGCAAAAAACAGTCCTGCCATGGACGCGATCCTGAGTGGTTTGACCGAAAATGCCGTCAGTCCGTTGCTCCAAAGCGCAAGCGATTTCGCGAAGGTATATCCCGTCCGGTTGTCATCCCCACGCTCACGCTGCTCCATCATCACGACATTCACCCTTTTGGTAATGGAAAAGACAAGTCCCTCAAAATAGGGATACGGATTTTTATATTTTATGATCTCATCACTGATCAGCCGTTTCATAACAGAAAAATTGTCAATGATCATCCCCTTCGGCTTGTCCAGCATGATACAGCTGGTCTTCATANNAGCTTCCAAACCGCTTGAACAGACTTTCTTTCTTTTTAAAATAATTGGCCGTGCAGACATCACACTCGTCATTTTCCACCGGCGCAAGCAGCCGCCAAAGCTCATATACCGGACTCTGGCAGTCGTCATCCATATCCACCACAAACTCCCCCGTAACAAAAGCATGTCCCGCCAAAATCGCTGCATGCTTTCCCTTGTTCTTGGCAAATTCTATATATTTTATTTTCGGATTCACCTCCGCAAGCTGCGTGATCACCGTCCCAACCTGATCCGGCGAACAATCATTGACGCAGACCACTTCATAATCATATTCTTTTTTTTCTGACACGACGCGGATGATCTCGTCGACGACCTCCCTGATCGTCTTCTCGCTCCTATAACATGGTATCACAAAACTGATCCGCTTTTTTACCGTCTGCATCCTGCTAACCGATCCTCTCTCACAAATAAATATATACCAACAATCGCAAAACAATCGCTTTCTATTTTTCGTTCCACAGTTCCGTCCATGAAGTTTACATAACTATTTTGCAATTAGCTAAAGTAAATATGCATAATAAATTCTCATCCCAGAAGCGCATACACTGTTATGCCCGCAATAATCAATAACAATCCGCTTATCTTCCTGATATTTATGTTCTCCCGAAAGATCGCGATCCCAAATATTGTCACATAAATATAGCCGGTCGCCTCCAGAATGGGGCCCAGGGACAGCGGCACCACACGGTATGCATATACGGAGATCAGCGTCGTCCCCACAAAGATCACATATGCCGTAACCACCAGCGGATTCAGATATTCCTTGAGCTTTGAAGGATAATTTTTAAGCGCCGCCTTTTTCAGCATCACCTGAGAAACCGCGCCCAGAAACACTCCCAAAAGCAGCAGTCCCGCATACAGAAAAAGCTCCCGGTTCATAATGCCGCCTCCTGATCCTCTCCATGGTCGCCGGATGCGTAAAGCATCACCCCCGCAATGACCAGCACAGCGCCAAACACCTTTCCCCATGTGATCTTTTCCTGAAAGACCAACGCGCCCCAGACGATGCCCCATACTACAGTCACCGCCTTATTGGCATATGCCGTCATCAGCGGCAGCCTTTTTATAATCTGCTGCCAGAAAACCGCATACGCACCCAGGAGCAGAAGCACCATCCCATAGCACAACAGAAATCGGAAGCTTAGAAAAGGATATCCGGAAGCAAGCTTAGAAAAAACAGTGCTCGCGGAATATACCAGCAGCAGAATATGAAGTCCTATATAAACATACCATTTTTTCTTCATCCGCTTCGGCTTTTCTCCTTGTTTTTTTCTTTACTTCTTTTTTCTTTGCTTATTTTTCTCAGGTTCTCATTATGATTCAAACTGTCTGAGCCCCCGCAAACTTCTCAACCTCCGCTATGCTGAGATCTGTATCTTCTGCAATTTCCTCTACCGTATATTTACCCCTTTTCAGCATTTTTAGCACAGTTTCTCTCTTTGCTTCACTTATACCCTGATCTATACCTTGTTTTATACCTTGTTGGATGCCCTGATTTAAAATTATTCTTGCACTTGTCTGAATCATTGGTCCTCTCATTATATCACCTACACCTTTCTGCACATTTTCATATTTCTGTGCAATTTTTTTAATGACATCAGCTGACAGTTCAATGATGATCCGCTTTTCAAACGCCCCGATAACCCTATTATACTTTAATCCTTTCCAAGTCCGGCGAATTTATTATATCATTTTTTTATTGTTAATACAAGCGTTTGCGCATTATATGACAGGTTTTGAGCTCATATAATCCGCAATGGCACACTATCCTCCCCATAATCATAAGTTCCGACAGCATTCCCTGCACGGAAGAAATATTCAGAGTCTTATCCATCCCGCTTTCCTGTGCCAGCAGGCAGTTTAATATTTCATCCGCAGTCATCCCCTTTTCTCTTATTAATCGCAGGATTCTTTCTCCCATATTTTTTTCTGCTTCCGTTTTTCCTCTTCTGTCTGTCTCCGTCACTTCCATTGCTTCTTTTCTCTTTTCTGTTTCTTCTGCTTTTTCTCCAGCTCTATCTTCCGCCATTTGTTCCGTTCCTTCCTCCTGTCCCCAACGGCAGTTTCTTTCCCACACTGTTTCTTCTATTCCTTCCTGTCCCTGACGGCAGTTTCTTCCCCACGCCTGCCATGCCGCCTCCGCAAGCTCATTGATATCCGCCGCCACTCCCGCGCCTTCAAGGATCATCCTGTTGCATCCGCGGCTGAGTTCGTCCGTGATTCTTCCCGGAACTGCATAAACCTCTTTGCCCTGTTCCAATGCCATATTCACGGTGATTCTCGTCCCACTCCGTTCCTTTGCCTCTATCACAAGGATCAGATCAGACAGACCGCTGATGATACGGTTGCGCATCGGAAAATGATGTGCTTCCGGCTTTGTTCCCGGCGGAAATTCTGAAAGGACACCGCCCTGTATCTGCAATGTCTGATAAAGCGTCCTGTTCGACGACGGATAACAGACATCCACGCCGGAGCCCAGTACCCCATAACTCATCCCTCCATGCTCCAATGCGCTTCTCTGGGCGATCCCGTCGATACCATCCGCCATTCCGCTGACTACTTGGATCCCCCTCCCTGCCAGTCCTGCCGCCAGATCTGCAGCCACAGTCCTGCCATACTCCGAACACATCCTTGCTCCGATAACCGCAACGCAGGGCATCGTTTCCGCCGGAAGCCTTCCTATGTAATACAGCAGAAACGGCTTGTCCGGAATCTCCCTAAGCCTTTCCGGATATATGCGGTCATCAAAGCATACTGTTTTGATTCCTTTCTCCTTCGTCCTTTGCCATTCTCCCGCCAGATCCCAGCGCCTTCTACATTCCATAAAATTCACCTTCTGACGTTCATTCAGCCTCTGTTCCTGCCGGATATCTTTTTCCGCCAAGCCCCATACCCGGCGCGCGCTTCCATAATGCTTCACAAGCCTGATTGCCGCAGCCGCGCCGATTCCTTCTACACACATCAGAAAATGCCTGCATGCCCGTTCGTATTCCATCCCTGTTTTTTCTTTTTCAGCATCCATATGTTCAGCATACTCCTTTCCAATCTCTACCCTGCGTCATGACTGTTACAATTCCCGGTATTTATCCTCCAGTCCCCGGTAACATACCGCTTCCATCAGATGCTCCCTGCGGATCCTTTCCGCCCCTTCCAGATCGGCTATCGTCCTTGCCACCTTCAGCGCTTTATGATAGGAACGGCTGCTCAGATTCATCTTATAAAAGATCTCTTCCATATATTTTTCCTCCGCCCGATCCAGCAAAATAAATTCTTCTATCTCCTTTGGACCGAGCTGGCCGTTAAACAGAATATTCCGTCCCTGATATCGTTTCTTCTGCATCCTTCTTGCCCGTTCGACGCCTTCCCGCAGCATGGCGCTGCTGCTCCCGATCTGTCTTCCGTTAAGCTCCTGATACTTCATCTTAGGCGCATCAATACAGATATCGATTCTGTCAATGATCGGTCCCGAAAGCCTCTCCACATAGCGCCTTACCTTTTCCGGCGTACACCTGCATCGGTTGACATCCGGATAATAGCCGCAGGGACAGG
Organism: Lachnospiraceae bacterium UBA7480; assembly: GCA_002479655.1. Classification (GTDB taxonomy): domain Bacteria; phylum Bacillota; class Clostridia; order Lachnospirales; family Lachnospiraceae; genus NK4A136. Next base: position 12,844 of record DLOQ01000006.1, on the reverse strand, counting down.
GATTCATCNNCATCGATGCCACAAGCATAAAATCAGCCGGAAACACACAGCTTCCCCGGCTGCGCATAATATGTATCTTTTTATCTTCCATAGGCTGCCTTAAAAGTTCCAGGATGTAGGAAGGGAAATGAACGATCTCATCCAAGAAAAGGATCCCTTTATGAGAAAGACTGATGATCCCCGGCTGCGGCATCCTGCCTCCCCCTGCCAATGCCTGCTGTGTCACCGTATGATGCGGACTCATAAAAGGTCGTTTTGTGACCAGTATCTCATCTTCTCCAAGCAGTCCCGCTACGCTGTATACTTTTGATACTTCCATGCTTTCCTCCGGCGTCAGCGGCANNTATTCGCCGCCATCGTTTTTCCTGCCCCCGGCGGTCCGATCATCAGGATATTATGAAATCCCGCTGCTGCAATCTGCATCGCCCGCTTAATGCTCTCCTGCCCGCTCATTTCCGCATAATCCATCTCTCCGGCTTGTGTGATCCCCTGAAACAGCGCCGCCACATCAACCACCGTCGGTATGATCATCTCCCTCTGCCCTGTCTCATCGGACTGCAGATACAAAAGTGTCTGTTCCAGACTTTNNCCACCTCGATCCCCTGAACCACCGCGCACTCCGACGCATTGCTTTTGGGAACAATGCATTTTCTGATGCCCTTTGCCTTCGCCTCGACCGCCATCGGCAGAATCCCGTGTACGCCCTTTACCTCTCCCGCAAGTCCAAGCTCCCCAACGATCATCGCATCCTCTGTCCTCTCCGGCGGGAAATATCCCAGCGCCGCCAATAGCGCCATGGCGATCGGCAGATCATATCCCGTTCCCTCCTTAGGCAGATCTGCCGGCGAAAGATTGATCGTGACCCGCATCGGCGGAAGGGAGATTTCACTGTTTTTCAATGCAACCCTCACTCTCTCTTTCGCTTCCCGCACCTCTTTACCCAGCGACCCCACCATATCGATACACGGCAGTCCATTGGACACATCCGCCTCCACCCTGACAAGATAACTTTCAATTCCGCGAAGCGCGCCTGTTATTATCACCGCAACCATAACTTTTTCCTCCTTTTTCCATAATGTAACTTTTGCAATCAACGATACGGCTTTATAAAATCAAACAATTTTGAAGACCCCAAAATCAAAATATTTAAAATAATTAATAATAAAAATATGAATTAAAATAAATCAAATAATAAAAATAATTAGAAATAATCAAAAAGCAGAAATAACCACAAGAACGAAAATGAATCCAAAAACGAAAATAACACAAAGACAAAAATAACTCCCAATGCGAAAACAATCCCAAAACGAAAATGATTCTTAAATGAAAATAGCATAATATCTAAAGGTAAAAATCACTCTCGAAAAACAAAAAATGAAAAAATAAGAAATAGATTGCGGCCGGCCGGATGACCAGCCGCAAAAGACTTCATTAGATCATAAAACAATCAAGAAATACAAATAAAACATTAGTAAATTATAAACAAGCCACCGTTTAACGCATCTTCAGCGCCATTCCTTCAGGATCGACCGCATACTGAATCGCCATCTCTTTGGAAATCTTTCCTTCCTGGAACAATGCCATGATCGCCTCATCCATCGCAATATTGCCCAGTTTTCTGGTAGTCTGCATAACAGAAAGCAGCTGATGCGATTTGCCTTCACGAATCAGGTTACGTACTGCGGAATTGGAGATCATAACCTCAAATGCAGCAGCTCGTCCGCGTCCATCCTGCGTCGGGATCAACTGCTGGGAAATAACTGCTTCCAGTACGTTTGCCAGCTGTACCCTGATCTGCGCCTGCTGATGCGGCGGGAATACGTCAATGATACGGTCAACGGTACTTGCCGCGCCGATGGTATGTAATGTAGAAAGAACCAAGTGGCCTGTCTCGGCTGCGGTTACCGCAACAGAGATCGTCTCAAAATCTCGCATCTCTCCTACCAGAATAACATCCGGATCTTCTCGCAGCGCAGCGCGAAGCGCATTTTCATAGCTCATGGAGTCAAATCCGATCTCACGCTGGTTTACCATCGACATCTTATGTAAATGCAGGTACTCAATCGGGTCTTCCAGAGTAATAATATGCGCATCCCTGTGCTCATTTACCTGATTGATGATCGACGCAAGAGATGTTGACTTACCGGAACCGGTAGGTCCCGTAACTAGAATCAGACCCCTCTTTCTGGTATATAGTTCTACAAAGGCATGTGGCAGTCCCAACTGCTCCGGAGAAGGAACGACTGTATTAACTGCTCTTAATGCCATCGCTACAGAGCCGCGCTGGCGGAACGCATTTACTCGGTATCTGCCAAGTCCGTCCAACGCAAAGGACATATCAAGCTCTCCCTTGCTGTTAAAGATTTCTCTCTGATGGTCTGTCGTGATCGCCAGAAGCATCTCCAAAGTATCGTCTGCCGTAAGCACCGGAAAATTCTCCATGCTTACTAAATGCCCGTTGACACGCATCTTAGGCGGCAGAGCAACTGTCAAATGAATATCAGATGCTTTTGCCTGTACTGCCGTAGCAAGAATTTCATTAATCTTTGGCATCTCATCTACCTCTTTCCTTTTTATATTTTATCCTAAACGGATTATTTCTCTATCTCTTTCATAGCATGCTTTAACTTTTCCAAAGCTCGTTTCTCGATCCTTGAAACATAGCTTCTTGAGATTCCCAACATCCTGCCGATCTCGCGCTGCGTCATCTCCTGCTTCCCCGACAATCCATATCTTAAGATAATGATCTCTCTTTCCCTGTCGTTTAAGACCTCCTGCACCAGTCCTGACAATCTTCCGAGGACATAATTCAACTCCATCTGTCCTGCAAAATCCTGCTTTGCGATATCCTCTTTGCCGTAAACGCAGATGTCCAGAAAGCTGATCTCATTGCCTTCCTTATCCATGCCGATCGGCTCGTACAGGGACACTTCCTTTGCAATCTTCTTTCGTCCCCGCATCAGCATCAAAAGCTCATTATCGATACAACGCGACGCATAGGTCACCAGCTTGGAACCCTTGTCAGGATCATAACTGTCAATCGCCTTGATCAGTCCGATCGTTCCTACGGAGATCAGATCCTCCATATCTTCATCCACATTCTGGTATTTCTTTGCAATATGCGCTACCAGACGGAGATTATGCTCGATCAGGATCCGCTTGGCTTCTTTTGCCGCAGCCGGATCATCCCCCTTTAGTTCTTCCAAATATCTTCTTTCTTCAGGACCGGACAATGGCTGCTGAAATGTTTTCACTAGAAGACCTCGCGCGGCATTTATTATATCTTATGTCGCGAGGCGGTCTAAAGTGCCTTTCCACATCTTTATAGATTATACCAAAAAAATCCGTACTCTGTAAAGTAAATTATTTTATCAAGTTTTATGCATATTATACAATCATATATCAAAAAAGAATGAAAAACACCGCGTTTCATTTATCCTGCCAGAAAGCCTGCCATAACATAATTGGCAAGATCTCTTCCTCTCTCTGTCAGATATACGCGTTCTCCATCAATCAAAAGACCTTCTGTACTCATCCGGCGGAGCCATATCCCATAAAGCTGCTCTATCCCAATGCCATACAACTTCTCAAATTCCACTTTAGAAACACCCTGATTCATACGAAGTCCAAGAAACATCGTCTCTTCCATCTGTTCCTGTAACGTCAGGGTCTGCACTTCCTCCTTCAATACACCTGCGCTTTCCCTGACTGCACCCTTTCCTCCGCTTCCATCCCTGCCGTCTGTATTGTTCATATATTTCTTCAGATCAGAAGTATTTTTCCAGCGTATATTATTGAGCATGGATGCCGCCCCAAGTCCGAGGCCAACATATTCCTTTCTGACCCAGTATCCGATATTATGCCTGCACTCATATCCGCGCTTTGCATAATTAGAGATTTCATACTGTTGGTAGCCGAATCTTTCAAGGACATCCCTTGTATCATGATACATCTGCCGTTCAGCCTCTTCCGATGGCAATTTTCCACAGTCTTTCTCTCCTTTTTTCTGATCCTGTTCTTCTGCCGAAACCTCATTGTCTTTCCCGACTGCCGCACCGTCAGTTCCATATCGTTGATAAAATGGCGTCCCTTCTTCAATGATCAGTCCATAAGCCGAGATATGTTCCGGATCAAGCCCTGCTGCCGTATGAAGCGTATAAAGCCACGACTCTACTGTCTGCCCCGGCAGTCCACTCATCAAGTCGATATTGATATTATGAAATCCACAGTTCCTTGCCAATTCAAAATTTTTCTCAAAATCCGAAAACCGATGAATCCGTCCAAGCACTGCAAGCTCCCCATCATCCGCCGACTGCAGCCCTATGCTCAGACGGTTGATGCCCATCTGCCGGTATATCTCCAATTTTTCTTTTGACAGCGTACCCGGATTAGCCTCTATCGTGACCTCGGCATCGGAAGCAACATGAAACGACTGATATACCCCGTCAAACAGAGCTTCCGCCTGCCTCGGCAGCAACAGCGAAGGCGTTCCCCCGCCGACAAAGATCGTATCAACCTCCCGATCCGCATAATCACCGCTTTCCTGACGCATTTCGCAAAGCAGACTTTGCAGATATTCCTCCGGCACACCGCACTTACTGCTGCCGTCAGGAACTGCCGCCGTTCCGCTCCCGCAATCCCCGACAGGGAAAGAAAGGAAATCGCAATAACCGCACTTTTTAACACAAAAAGGGATATGGATATAAATAGACATCCTTCTGCTCATCATTGCCTCCCCGCTGAAGATCATATTCTACAGAAACGCCATATTCACACTGCATATACCACTTCTACCAGAAATTAAATCCGTAATAGAGATCATAATACAACTGCGTATTTCCCTTAATCATCGGAAATTTAAATGGCGTAAACCAGAACAAAGCGTTTACTGCTACGGAAAGGAATACAACAGTCAGCAATATTTTTTGAAACACCCTATGGGAATCCTTCCCACTATATTGTTCCTGCATCCATAAGATCCCTGCCCACGCAGCAATAAACAGCGCAAACATAAAATCAGCCTGATAACGATATATAACGGAGTTTGTCAACACTACATCAAGCAGCATCAGCAGAAGACCAATCAGCGACAGGCACATGCAGAAGGAATAAAGTCCTTTCTTTTGAAATTCCTTATGTTTTTCAATGATCACAAAAAATGCCAGCAGGAAAGTATTTACAGGGATCAAACCGGCATGAAAAGCCCCTCTATATCAATAATGCTGTGCGCATTCCTGTTAGTGTATGTTTCAAAAGTATTGATAAAAGGGAAAAAATAATTAAAATCAGGCGTATGGAAGAGATATTCTCCGACCGCATAATAGATTTGATCTAAAGAAAATCGTAAATGCCTGATATCAAATGTCGTCAGATTATACTTCAGTCCAAACTCAAAAGGCGAACCAAAGCGAATAGCATTATAGTACATTACCGGTATTGCCACAGCCACATACGGTGCGGCAAATAATGCCATCATAGTGATCCTGTCCTTTTTCTCATATCCTTCCTTATCAGTAAGCCATGCCCGTCCAAAAATAACAAATGCAAGCACGCTGTAGAGCAGCAGCGTCGGTCTGACCGCGGCAACCAGTGCCATACAGAACGATCCCGCTATTATCCTGCCTTTAGAATATCCTGACTCTTCTATCCTTTTTGCTGATATCCAGAAATAAAGTCCCCATACAACCAAGGCAACAGCGCTGATAAGCGTCAGAATATATGAATCTGCCTGTGTGATAAAAAACGGCAGCTGACAGCTAAACAATCCGGTCAGCGCGAGTAATACCAGCATTGCAAACGGCGTCTTCGGGAAATACCTGATAATGATCTGCCGCGCCAATAAGACCAGTCCAATACCAAACAACAGGCAGCAGAAAAACACAGGAATGGAATTGGGCATATTCAACCCTGTCAGATGATATATCGGCAGGTAAAATAAAAGACAGGGAAGGATCCCATGATATACATAATAGTTTCCGTTATAATACGCAAAATCATATTTATAAACCAAATCAAGAGCATATTTTTCCCAAAACGAATAAGGATTTTCCATGTTGACAAGCTCCTGCGGAGGCTGTTCCAAAAGGGATGCCTGTCCGGCATCCAGCGCCCATGCCAGCTCCTGATAGGGATTATAGTCATCGTTCCTGACCGCAGGATTGGAGATCATAAGGTAAAGAGAGATACCATAAAATACAAGAAATATACAACCCAGTACCGCCTTCTTCCCGATAGTGATCTGTTTACAGTCCCCCTTCCACCACTCTGACTGCCTGCGCAGTCCATAACAAAGCAGCAATACCAGCCATATCATCACAAAACGAACTATGGAAAAATCCAGAGGCTTTTTTGCGTTCAATGTAATTCCATTAACCTTCAGCAGACGTCCTGCCGGAAGTTCTAATTGAATATCAAGTCTCCGAGTCTTCCCCATCGTCTGCATCCATTTAAACTGCGAAGTAAGATTTTCCGGCTGTATCGGCCAGCCTTCTACCAAGCTATACAACACGTTGCCGTTGCCTTCATCGCACACAAATATATCCACATAGCATACACCGCTCTCCATATAAAATAGATCAATGGAATCCGGCAGTTCCAGATCCAGCCGGACATTCTTCACTTCAATGCCTATATCCTGTATAGATATGACCGCAGCATCCTCCTTTATCTTGATCATACCGCCATCGTATATTTTTGCGCCCGAATATTCTACCGTATATTCTTCCCATGAATGTTCCTCATAAAAAAGAGACTGTATCGACCGGAAGTTAAACACGCAGATTTCCACCAATGCTGCCGCGCAAAGCAAAAGCAGCAGGTTTCTTACAATGAGCTTTCCCCTGCTAAAAATCCCCTTATCTTTAGTTATTTCCTTATCCCTGATCATTTCTTTCTTACCCATTTTTTACCTCCGCTTTTCATGAAATTCCTTAATACCATAAATCGTCATCTGAGACACAAGTTCTATACCTGTCCCTACCAGAAATTAAATCCGTAATAGAGATCATAATACAACTGCGTATTGCCCTTAGGCAGTGAGAATGAATAATAATACGGACTATAGATATACATATATTCAGGCACAAACCAAAGCATAGCGTTCATAATGACCGAAATAAATATCACCACGATCAATATCCTGCGGAATATACCATGGAACGGCTTTCCGGCGTAAGCTTCCTGCAGCCATAGTATCCCCATCCATGCCGTCATAAACAGCGCAAAGGTAAAATCCGCCTGATAGCGGTAAATCACGCAGCCTGTCATCTCCACGTCCAGTATCATCAGAAAAATACCAAGTCCGAGAAGCACTACAGAAAACATAAACAACTTCTTTTGGCAAAATTCCTTTCTCTTCACAAATACCACTACAATGGCAAGCAGAAAACTGTTAAAAAAGAACAGGCTGCCAAATAAGGTATCACCGCTGAACATAGTATGTCTGTTATTCTCCAGCCATGCTTCGGGCTGCAGAAGATATGGGAAGCTGTAACGCACTTCAGGAAGTTTTACCAAAAATCCATATACCGCAGCTGTAATCTTTTCCAGTGAAAACGGTATATTGCGGGCATCCATATTTGTCAGATTGTATTGGAATCCAAACTCAAATACGCTCCCAAAACGGATTTTATTGTAATACATCACCGGTATGGCTACGATCACATAAGGAATTGCAAAGCATGCCATCATCCTGATCTTATCCTTTTTTTCATGACCTTCCCGTCTCGTAAACCATGTCCGTCCAAACAGCGGAAACGCCAGCAGGCTGTAGATCAGAAGCGTCGGTCTGACTGCTGCCACCAGCGCCATGCAAAAGGAACCTCCAAAAAGCCGGCAAAGCGAATCCTGCCTCTCTCCCATTTTTAAGGAGGACAGCCAAAAATACAATCCCCAAACGATCAACATTGCCGCACAGATCACCGTCAGATGATACGAAATAGGCTGCGTAATAAAAAACGGCAGCTGGCATCCAAACAGTCCGGCCAGCGTAATGAGAACAAGGATCGCAAAAGGGGTTTTCGGAAAATATCTGATGATGACCTGCCGCATCAGGCAGACAAGTCCTACGCCAAACAGCAGACAGCAGAAAAATACAGGAATGGAATTGGGCATATTCAGTCCTGTCAGATGATAGACCGGCAGATAAAACAACAGACAGGGCAGAATTCCATGATAGACATAATATGCCCCATCATAATATGCAAAATCAAATTTATACTCAAAACCGGTAAAATATCTTGCATAAAAATCATAAGGATTTTGCATATCAACAAGTTCCTGTGGCGGCTGTTCCAAAAGGGAGACCTGTCTCGCATCCAGCGCCCACGCCAGTTCCTGATAGGGATTGTAGACATCATTCATAACCGTAGGATTGGAAAACATAAGGAAGAAGGAAATACCGTAAAATACAAAAAAAATAACACCTAGTATGGTCTTCTTCACAACTGTGATCTTCTTACAGTCTTCCTTCCACCAGCCTGACTCCCTGCGCAGACCATAACACAGCAGACATACCAGCCATACTGCCAGGAAACGGACTACCGAAAAATCCAGCGGCTTTTTCGCGTTCAACGTGATCCCATTGATCCTGAACAAATGCCCTTCTGGCATATACACGCCAACATTCAGTCCCTGTACTTCCCCCATGGGCTGTATCCAAATGTACTGTGAAGTAAGATTCTCCGGCAGCACCGGCCAATCCGCTATTAATCTATCCATAAATTCGCTGTTGCCTTCATCAAGAACATCTACATATGCATAACATAAACCGCTCTCCAGATAAAAAAGATCAATGGAATCCAGAGGCTCCAGATCCAGCCTGATATTCTTCACATCAAGATCTATATCCTGTATTGCAATGACCGCATAATTATCTTGTATACTGATAATACCGTCATCGTATATTTTTACTCCCGAATATTCCACCGTATATTCTTCCCACGAATGTTCTTCATAAAAAAGGGACTGTATCGACCGGAAGTTAAACACACAGATTTCCACTAATGCAACAACACATAATAAAAGCAGCAGATTCCTTAAAGTTCTCTTGACTCTGACGAATAATTGCTTACCGCTTCTCTGTTCCATCTTTTTTTCCACCTTCATATCCTTCTCCTTATCCGCTTTTCTTTCCTGTTGCAGCCTTTCCACACGCGGAATCACTCATGATACAAATTTCCGCATCTGTTCCTACCAGAAATTAAACCCGTATAAGATGTCGTAATACAGGTCTGTATTCCCACATGCCATCGGAAATTTTGTAACTGTAAACCAGAAAATAGCATTCATCGCCACCGAAAGAAATACAACCGTCAGCAATATCTTTTGGAAGCCCCTGTAGGAATCCGTTCCTGCATAATGTTCCTGCATCCATAAAATCCCCGTCCATGCGGTGGCAAATAACGCAAAGGAAAAATCCGCCAAATAACGATGTATAATAACCCCCATGAGTACTACATCAAGTATCATCAGCAAAATTCCCATCAATGACAGGCACATACAGAAAGCATAAAGTCCTCTCTTTTGAAACTCCTTCCGTTTTTCAACGACCACTGCACCCGCCAGAAGAAAAAGATTAAAAGGAATCAACCCTGCCTGAAAGCTTTCAACATAAGTCGCGCAATGTCCTTCCACTTTCCAATAATATTCTATATTTTTAATAAAGGGAAAGAAATCATTAAAATCAGGAATACAGAAAAAATATTCTCTGATTGCATAATATATCCGGTCAATAGAAAATCGGATATGATTTATATTGTACGATGTCATATTATACTTCCACCCATAGTCAAAAGGTGAGCCAAAACGAATAGCATTATAATACATGACCGGTATCGCAACAACCACATATGGTATGGTGAATAATATCATCATGGTGATCCTGCTTTTTTTGTCATATCCTTCCTTATCAGTAAGCCATGCCCGTCCAAAAATCACAAACGCAAGTACGCTGTAGATCAGTAGTGTCGGTCTGGCCGCTGCAACTAACGCCATACAGAAAGATCCTGCCATGATCCTGCCCTTGGAATAGCCTGACTGCCCTATCTTTTTTGTCGATATCCAGAAATAAAGTCCCCAAACGACCAGCGCAACGGCACAAATGATCGCCAAAATATAAGAATCGGGCTGTGTAATGAAAAGCGGCAGCTGACAGCCAAACAATCCCGTCAATATAAGCATGATAAAAATTGCAAAAGGCGTTTTAGAAAAATATCTGATAATAATCTGCCTCATGAAAGCACAAAATCCCATTCCAAAGAAAATGCAGCAAACAAAAACAGGGATCGAATTGGGCATATTAAGTCCCGTCAGGTGGTAAAGCGGCAAATAAAATAGAATGCAGGGAAGGATGCCGTGATATACATAATAGTTTCCCTCATAATATACAAAATCAAACTTACAATCAATGTTATTTATCCCTCTTATTTCAGCATCATACGGATCCTCCATAAGCATCAATTCCTGAGATGGTTTTTCCAAGATGGACACCTGCCCAGCATCCAGCGCCCACGCAAGCTCCTGATATGGCGTATAATCATCATAGGCAATGCGTGGATTGGAATCCATTAAATACCATGAAATACCAAAAAACACTAAAAATATTGCGGTAATAACCATTTTTTCACAAGCATCAAATTTAATACAGTCTTTCCTCCACCAGACGCTGCCACGCCGGAATCCATATCCCAAAAGCAGAACCAGCCATATAACGCCAAATCTTACGATGGAAAAATCCACCGGTTTTTTTGCATTGAACGTAATATCATGAATCTTAAACAGATGTCCTTCCGGCATGGAAATATCAATGCACACATCCTTGATCCTGCCTCCCGCCTGCAGCCATTGATACTGAGAGGTGCTGTTGCTATGCAGTATAACCCTGTGTGCAAGATAATACATCCGGGCAGTGTCCTCATCCGTCACATAATAATCCACATCACATATGCCGTTTCTCTTGTAATATAACTCAATGGAATCGACAGTTTCCAGATCCATCCTGATATTTTTTACATCCAGAGGCAGATTATTAATGATAATTGAAGCGGCATCATCCGTTATTGCAAACAACCCATCATCATATACATTAGCGCCTTCTATGCTGTAATTATACTCCGTCCATGAATGTTCCTCATAAAAAAGGGACTGTATCGACCGGAAATTAAAAAGACAGATTTCAACTAAAGCTGCCGCACATAGCAAAAGCAACAGATTCCTTATAATAATCTTCATTATATCTGACATCTCCTTATTTTTATCCTTTTGTAAAATGAGAATTAGCTCCTAATATCCTCTCGTTACAGAATTTAAATCTATATTTTAATAATTATAGGGAATTATATTCCCTATGTCAACGATTATTGATAATCTCATTCCTCATAACTCGTTGCTATATAGCATATAATGACAGAAGAAAGGACACTGCTCTAATGAATGAAGAATTTTTCCGCCAAAGGCTGATACAGTTACGGAACCAAAAAGGGGTATCTGCAAGAGATATGAGCCTCACTCTCGGCCAAAGCGAAAGCTATATCAATAAAATTGAAAATGGCAAAGCATTCCCATCTTTGCAGATATTTTTTTATATCTGTGATTATTTTGATATTTCTCCAAAGGATTTCTTTGACGAAAATTCCAGCAATCCTGCTCTGCTTAATACATTGATTGCCGACCTAAAAACTTTGCCGGACTGTCAGATCTCCAATATTGCCGGAATTGTGAAAGGATTAAAACGATAATGTTTGTTGTATTTACAGAGAGAAAAGAAAATATCAGATTGATTTCTGCCAGATTGGCGAATGAGACAGAGAGGAGGCTATATTATGACCAAGACATTCATTATTGATAAAGGACAAAAACCGACAGAAGAGCAATTGCGGGAAGTAATAGAGGCAAAAAAACATCCTATCGTATCTGATGAGGATGCGCCTGAATTATCGCCCGCAATGTATAAAGCATTTCCTTTTTTGCAATAACCCTGAAAAATGAAAAACCTAACCCGTCCGGAAACAAGGCTCTGGACGGGTATTCTTTTAAGGGTGTTTATTTGACTTGTAATCGTTTGGGGTGTGCCATTTTATTTTTCGGAGTTATCGCAGTTGGCGAGCAGACTGCGGAGATGTTCTATTTCCGCTTCCTTTTCTATATGCCCTAACGCTGTTACTATATTATATTTTGATTGATATGATTGATTATGCCAACTGCATTATTTGACTTTCTAATTCTTTTACTGTTTCAAGAGATAACTCCGTAGCCTCCGCTATTTCCTCTAAAGACATCTTGCCTAATTTTATTAAATGAACCGCTGTCTTTTTTGCTTTATTCAATTCTGCGTTCTGCGCCGCTTCATTCCTCATATCTTCCATAATCTTACACATAGCAGCAACTCCTTTCTCGTCTTGC
>DLOQ01000006.1:254-380 GCA_002479655.1 Lachnospiraceae bacterium UBA7480 | reverse complement strand
TATTGTATCAAGGGATAACCCGGAATATAATGCAATTTTTTCCAATGACAATTCTCCGTCTTTAATCATGCAAATAGCATTATCTATTCTGACTTCTTTCGCTTTTTCATTCCTCATATCTTCCAT
>DLOQ01000006.1:0-246 GCA_002479655.1 Lachnospiraceae bacterium UBA7480 | reverse complement strand
ATCGTGCTTTTTTAGCAAGCGCTTCATAATTCATATCATCAGGGTTTGTGCATGAAGATTGATTAAGCCAACTGCATAACTCTCATTTCAATTTCTCTTAGTTCATCAAGAGATAATAGAGGAACACACTCTGCAATTTCTTCAAGTGTCATTTTCCCCTTTTTTATCAATCTTTCTGCGGTTTCCCTTGCGCTTTTTAATTCTGCGTTCTGCGCCGCCTCGTTTCTCATATCTTCCATAATCTTA
>DLOQ01000016.1:8433-10650 GCA_002479655.1 Lachnospiraceae bacterium UBA7480 | reverse complement strand
GAAAGAGTTAAGTCCGGCTTACATAACTCTTTGTTTGAAAATAGTTGTTCCAAAAAAATCATGTTATGAAATTATTTTTGGAACAACTATTTCCAAACCATGAGTTATGTAAACCTCATAGACGGAATTGTGAAACGACAGAAAGGATATTATTGCTATGAAAGAAATTAGAAAAACCAAGATTGTATGTACGATAGGACCTGCCTGCGAGAAAGAGGAAATGCTGGAGAAGATGATGCTGGCAGGTATGGATGTTGCGAGATTCAATTTTTCACATGGAACACAGGCGGATCAGAAGGAACGCTTAGAGCGTGTGCGCAAGGTTGCCGAAAAACTGGCGCTTCCCGTAGCTATGTTGATGGATACCAAAGGACCGGAGATCAGGCTGAGAGATTTTACGAACGGCAAAGAGATCCTGCAAAGAGGTCAGACCTTCACCTTGACGACAGAGGAAATCATGGGAACCGCGGAACGCGCCACGATCACCTATAAGAATCTGAAAAATGATGTATCGATAGGGACGCATATCCTGATCGATGACGGCAAAGTGGAGATGGTTGTGAAAGAGATCACGGAAACCGATATTATATGTGAGGTGATCACCGGCGGCAAGGTAAGCAACCACAAGGGTGTGAATGTGCCGGGCGTGGAGCTTTCCATGCCATATATCAACGAGGTGGATGATTCGGATATCCGATTTGCGGCGTATCAGCAATATGATTTTATTGCGGCGTCCTTTGTCAGGTGTAAAGAGGATGTGCTGGCGATCCGTAGAATTTTGGATGATTATGAAAGCGAGATAAAGATCATCGCCAAGATAGAGAACATGCAGGGCATCAAGAATCTGGATGAGATATTGGAAGTATCGGACGGCGTTATGGTGGCAAGAGGCGATATGGGCGTGGAGGTATCCATGGAGGAGATCCCAATCCTGCAGAAAGAGATGATCAAAAAGGCGGTTGCGCAGGGAAAACATGTCATCACGGCAACGCAGATGTTGGAATCCATGGTAAGCAATCCCCGTCCGACCAGAGCGGAGACGACGGACGTAGCAAATGCGATCTTCGATGGTACGACAGCGATCATGCTTTCCGGAGAAAGCGCAGCGGGAGAGTATCCGGTAGAAGCGGTAGAGACGATGTCCCGTATCGCGTTTAGGACAGAGCAGAGCATCAACTATGCAGACAGGATGCGCCGGACGAAATACGGCGCGCAGATGGGGATCACTGACGCGATCTCACACGCTACCTGTGAAACGGCGGCGGATGTCGCAGCAGCAGCGATCCTGACGGTTACAATGTCGGGATTTACAGCCGGAAAGATCTCGCGGTATAAGCCGGCATGTCCGATTCTTGCATTTTCGACGACAGAGGAAGTATGCCGTCAGATGAATCTTCTATATGGCGTGAAATCCTTTTTGATCGGACCGGATGACTCGGAGGAGCATCTGTTTGAAACGGCTTTGGAGATTGCTAAAGAGGCAGGATATGTGCAGGAGGGAGACAAAGTAGTGCTTACGGCGGGGCTTCCGCTTGGCGTTGCCGGCAATACGAATATGATCAGGGTCGTGGAAATAGATTAAAAAATAAAAGTATAAAACAAAAGAAACAGGTATGGTCATGGGGAAATTATTCTATATCATGGGAAAAAGCGCCAGCGGCAAAGATACCTTGTATCGGATCTTAGCCGGAGATCCGGATCTTGGTTTAAGGCTGGTCGTTCCTTATACGACGCGCCCGATCCGGCAGGGGGAGCGCGAGGGAGAGACGTATCACTTTGTAGATAAAAGCAGGCTGGATGAGATGACTGCGCAGGGCAGGGTGATCGAGGCGCGCTGTTATCATACGGTTCATGGCGACTGGTATTATTTTACCGCGGATGATGGACAGATCGATCTTTCAGGGAATGATTATCTGATGATAGGCACGCTGGAATCCTATGAAAAGACAAGGGAATATCTGGGAAAAGAGAAGGTTGTGCCTGTTTATGTTGAAGTAGAGGATGGGGAACGACTGCAGCGCGCGTTAAATAGGGAACGCATCCAAAAAGAACCCAAATATCAGGAAATGTGCCGGAGATTCCTTGCCGATGCCGGAGATTTCAGTGATGAGCAGTTAGAACGGCTGGGGATCCTCAGAAGATTTCGTAATGATACGATGGAGAAGTGCCTTGCGGAAATCCGCGAGTTTATCCTGTTTGAAAAATCCGCCGCTACGA
>DLOQ01000016.1:3798-8352 GCA_002479655.1 Lachnospiraceae bacterium UBA7480 | reverse complement strand
TACAGGAGGCGGACGGCTCCTTTAAATTCATGCTTGCCAGCAATATCCAGGAGGGCGAACTGCAGGAGAAGCTGACTGTGCTGATGGAGGAGATCACGCAGCAGGGGGAAAAGATCAGTAAGAAGAAAGATATCCGGGATATGAAGAAATACCGCGCCCTGATCAAGGAATTTATAAATGAGATCGTGAACCATTCGCATGAATTTACCAGAGAGAATTTTCTGGACCGTCGGGGACGCCACAGAGTTTACGGCATCATCAGACTGGTAGATGAGAATCTGGATGCATTGGCGCAGGCTTTGGTCAAGGATGAGAAAGATAATGTGGAGATCCTTTCTAAGATCGGCGAGATCAGAGGGTTGATCCTGGATCTGTTTATGTAGGATATGATTTACATCAGGATATCAGGTAGTGTGAATGTTTTAAAATACAGAAGGGAGTGATCGATTATGGCATTGTTTTCAGAGATCATCGGACAGGAGCAGATCAAGGAGCAGTTAAAAGGGGCGATTTTGCAGGATAAAGTTTCTCATGCCTATCTGATTCACGGTGAGATGCGGTCCGGTAAGGAATTTGTTGCGAAAATATTTGCGCAGGCATTGCAGTGTGAGGAAAGACAAGAAGGAGAGCCTTGTCAGGAATGTCGTTCGTGTAAGCAGGCGGCATCGGGCAATCATCCGGATATCATTGCCCTAAGCCATGATATGCCCAATACGATCGGCGTGGATGACGTGCGGGACAAGATCAATAATACGGTATTGATCAAGCCGTACAGCAGCCGTTATAAGATCTATATCATAGAAAATGCGGATAAAATGACGACGCAGGCGCAGAACGCTCTGTTGAAGACGCTGGAGGAACCGCCCGAGTATGCGGTATTTCTTCTGCTGACTGCTTCCATGGAAGCGATGCTTCCCACGATCGTCAGCCGCTGCGTTGTATTACATATGAAGCCGGTGCAGGATGAGGAGATGCGCAGATACCTGATGCGAGATCTGAAAGTGCCTGATTATCGGGCGGAGATCTGCGTTGCTTTTGCAAGGGGAAATGTTGGAAGGGCAAAAGCGCTTGCATCTAATGAGGATTTTGATAAAATAAGACAAGCGACATTATCTCTGATGAAAAATATTTTTGATATGGATACGGCAGAGGTCATGGAGGCGATCAATGATATCAAGAAGGATGGTCTGGATATTGATGATTATCTTGATATTATGTCGGTGTGGTATCGGGATGTGCTGCTTTTTAAAGCAACTCATGATATGAATCATCTGATCTTTCGGGATGAGATCCAGAGTATCAAAAAGATTGCGCAGCACAGTGACTATGAAGGGATCGAGGAAGTGATTGATGCTTTGGAAAAGGCAAAGAGCAGGCTTGCCTCGAAAGTCAGTCTGGAACTGACGATTGAACTTTTACTGCTGACCATTAAGGAAAATTAAGAAGATCATTGATGAAACAGCGTGCCATTGCAGGAAAACTGCTCTGACATGGACGATGAGAGAGGAGAAACATTGATTATGACAAAAATAGTCGGTGTGCGTTTTCGCACAGCTGGAAAGATCTATTTCTTTGCACCCGGCGATCTGGATATCGTAAGGGGCAATCATGTAATCGTAGAGACGGCAAGGGGGATCGAATACGGTACTGTAGTAGGAGATGCAAGAGAGATAGAGGATGACAAGGTGGTGCAGCCGCTGAAATCGGTGCTTAGGATAGCGACGCCAAAGGATGATGAACAGGCGGCGAAGAATAAGGAAAAGGAAAAGGACGCTTTTAAGATCTGTCTGGAAAAGATACAGGCGCATGGTCTGGAAATGAAGCTGATCGATGCGGAATATACATTTGACAACAATAAAGTATTGTTTTATTTTACAGCTGATGGCAGGGTGGATTTCCGGGAGCTGGTAAAGGATCTGGCAAGCGTGTTCCGTACCAGGATCGAACTGCGTCAGATCGGCGTCAGGGATGAAACGAAGATCAGGGGCGGTATCGGCAATTGCGGCAGATCATTATGCTGCCATTCCTATCTGTCGGAATTTATTCCGGTCTCGATCAAGATGGCAAAAGAGCAGGGGCTTTCCCTGAACCCTACAAAGATCTCCGGCGTCTGCGGAAGGCTGATGTGCTGCTTGAAGCATGAGGAGGACACATACGAGGAGTTGAATAAGAAGCTGCCGAATCCCGGTGATCGTGTGACTACGCCGGAAGGCGACGAGGGCGAGGTGCACAGTGTCAGCGTGCTGCGTCAGAGGGTAAAGGTCATTGTGGATGAAAATGATGAAAAAGAGATCAAAGAATATGCAGTGGAAGATCTGAAATTTAAGCGCCGCCACAGAAGGGAGAAGGTAGATCTTTCTCCGGAGGAGCTCAAAGAACTCCAACGTTTGGAAAGAGAGGATTCCAAAGGAGGAAAATCAAAGCTGGATGACAATTGAGTTAAAGGATGGAGAACGTCTTGACGATCTGCAGCGTAACCACTATCGGATCATACAGCACCCTGAGAAATTTTGTTTTGGAATGGATGCGGTGCTTTTGTCCGGATTTGCCGGGGCTAAGAAGGGGGAGCATGTACTGGATCTGGGAACGGGAACAGGTATCCTTCCGATCCTGCTTTCCGCAAAGACCGAAGCAAAGCATCTGACCGGGCTGGAGATTCAGGAGGAAAGCGCGGATATGGCGCGCCGGAGTGTATTATTAAACGATCTTCAGGACAGGATAGAGATCATTACGGGAGATATCAAGGAGGCAGGCAGTATATTCGTGCCTGCTTCTTTTGAAGTGGTTACCTGCAATCCGCCATACATGATCGCGGAACACGGACTGACTAATCCCAACCAATACAAGGCGATCGCGAGACATGAGATCTGCTGTACCTTGGAGGATGTCGCCGCGGCATCAGCCAAAGTATTGAAGCCGGGAGGAAGGCTGTATATGGTACACCGTCCTTTCCGTCTGGCGGAAATCATACGGACGATATCGGCTTTTGGATTAGAGCCGAAACGCCTAAGGATGGTCTACCCTTACGTGGAGCAGGAACCGAATATGCTTTTGATCGAAGCAGTCCGCGGGGGAAAGTCCGGCATGACCGTGGAGAAACCATTGATCATCAATGAAGCGCCGGGAGTCTACACCAAGGAGATTACGGAACTTTATACTTTCTAATGTGGAAATGAGGTTTACATAACTCGAAGCTTGCATGTCTGTATTCCAAAAATGATTTCATTTATNNAGAGTTATGTAAATCGGACAACCAATTTATCACCCATTATATCTTTACGGAAAGGAGCCTAACATGTCCGGAACATTATTTCTGTGCGCGACCCCTATCGGAAATCTTAAGGATATTACCGCCAGAGTGCTTGAGACTCTGGAGCAGGTGGATGTGATCGCGGCGGAGGATACGAGAAACAGCATCCATCTTCTGACGCATTTTGGCATTAAAACACCGATGACCAGTTATCACGAATATAATAAGACAGAAAAGGCATATCAGCTCATCAGCAGTTTAAAGGATGGGAAAGATATTGCGTTGATCACGGACGCGGGGACTCCGGCGATCTCAGATCCCGGTGAGGTGCTTGTGAGGATGTGTCAGGAGGAGGGGATCACGGTCACTTCCCTGCCCGGGTCGGCAGCGTGTATCACGGCATTGACGCTTTCCGGACTTTCCACCAGACGGTTTTGTTTTGAGGGTTTTCTGCCATCGGACAAGAAGGAAAAAAAGGAAGTTTTTGCTGAAATGGAGTCGGAGACCCGCACCATGATCCTTTATGAAGCACCGCATCATTTAAAGAGAACATTGCAGGAATTATATGATATCCTGGGAGATCGCAGGATTACGATCTGCAGGGAGCTGACCAAGAAATTTGAAACGGTGCTTCCCACGACTTTGTCAGAAGCGATGACCATGTATGAAAATGAAGATCCCAGAGGAGAATATGTATTAGTGATTGCCGGAAAAGAGCGTGAGCAGGTCAGGCTGGAGGAACGGCAGAAATGGGATGGCGTGAGTATCGCGGAACATGTGGCGCTCTATGAGGAGAAAGGATTGTCCAGAAAGGATGCAATGAAGCGTGTGGCGGCAGACCGGGGAGTGGGAAAAAGGGAAATTTATGAATATCTGTTGAAAAACTGTGATTAATAGTTGACAAACAGTGTATGACTTAATATACTTTATTTGTCTTATAATATAGTAACAAAGGAGATAATAATTATGCTGGAGAAAATTGCAGAAATGATCGCAGAGCAGCTTCATGTGTCACCGAGCGTAGTCATTACAGAGGAAACCTCGTTCAAACAGGATCTGAGGGCTGATTCCTTCGAGTTGATGGAGCTGGTTATGGCTTTGGAGGAAGAATATGGTATTAAGATAGAGGATGAGGAACTGGAGAATTTTGAAACAGTTGGTGATGTATTGAACTACATCAAAAGTCAGGGGATCGATGAGGATTAATGAGATATTCCCAAATGTATAAAGCAAGCAGGGCGTGTCCATTTGGACACGCTTCTTTATACACAAAAGAAGTAATGTAGGTAATTGCGAAACTCTAA
>DLOQ01000016.1:0-3755 GCA_002479655.1 Lachnospiraceae bacterium UBA7480 | reverse complement strand
ATGCTGCACAATAACATTTACCTTATTGAGAGTTTCGCAATCACTTAAAAAGAAGTAATAAAATAATAAGGAGGATCCCTGTATGGATCGAATCATGACCAATTGTCTTGATAAAGGATTTTATAAATATCAAAAGGAATTTGAGGAGGCGGCAGTCCGTGTGCTCCGTTCCGGATGGTATATCATGGGAAAAGAGCTGGAACGCTTTGAGGGAGAATTTGCGGATTATATCGGCGCGAAACACTGCGTTGGTACTGCAAGCGGTCTGGATGCGCTGATATTGGCATGCAGGACGCTCGGACTGCAGGAGGGTGACGAGGTCATTGTACAGGCGAATACGTATATTGCAACAGTCATGGCGATCACTACCGTGGGCGCAACGCCGGTGTTTGTGGAGCCGGATGAATACTTTCAGATCGATGCCGATAAGATCGAGGAGAAGATCACGGATAAGACGAAAGCCGTCGTCGTGGTGCATCTGTACGGACAGGCTGCGAAGATGGATCGGATCATGGAGATCTGCGGGAAATATAATCTGCGGCTGATCGAGGACTGCGCGCAGTCCCACGGCGCGGATCATCAGGGGAAGATGACAGGCACCTTTGGAGATATCGGCTGTTTTTCCTTTTATCCTACTAAGAATCTCGGTGCGTTTGGAGATGGTGGTGCGATCGTGACGGATCGGGAGGAGTATCGGGATCAGATCAGGATGCTGCGCAACTATGGAAGCAAGGTCAGATATTACAATGAAGAGGTTGGTATGAATTCCAGACTGGATGAGCTGCAGGCGGCTCTTTTGTCGGTGCGTCTGAAGCATCTTCCGCAGCTGACGGAAGAACGCAGGAAGATTGCAAAAAAGTATCTTAATGAGATCCATAATGAAAAGATCATTCTGCCGAAGCATAGAGAGGGCGCGGGACATGTATATCATCAGTTTGTCATTCGGTGCAGAGAAAGACAGGCATTGATAGATTATCTGAAGGAGCGGGGAATCGATACCATTATACATTATCCGATTCCGCCGCATCTTTCAAAGGCCTACGCATATTTGGGACATCAAAAGGGGGATTATCCCATCACGGAAGCATATGCGGATGAAGTGCTTTCGATCCCGATGTATAACGGACTGACGACGGCGGAACAGGAGCGGGTGATCGATGCGCTGAATCAATTTTGATGAAAGCGGCATTTTCAACTGTCAGGATTGTGTGGAAAGCAGCATAAACAATGTTATATCAGCTGCTCGCAAAGGAGGCTCGCAGCATGGATACAAGGGTAATGATAAAGCTGCCGCAGGCGGTAGAGGAGATAATCAGTCAGATCAATGATGCAGGCTATGAAGCATACATTGTGGGAGGATGTGTGCGGGATACCCTATTGCAAAAAGAGCCGAATGATTGGGATATCACGACTTCGGCGACGCCCCTTCAGGTAAAAGCGATCTTTAAGAAGACGATCGATACCGGGATACAGCATGGAACCGTGACCGTTATGAAAGGAAAGCAGGGCTATGAGGTAACAACGTATCGGATTGATGGAGATTATGAGGATGCAAGACATCCGAAGGAAGTGACCTTTACATCCAATCTGAAGGAAGATTTAAAGAGGCGTGATTTTACGATCAATGCGATGGCGTATCATCCGGACGCTGGACTTGTGGATTCCTTTGATGGCAGGAAGGATCTGGGAGCCCATGTGATCCGCTGCGTGGGAGATCCGAGAGAGCGTTTTACTGAGGATGCGCTGCGGATGATGCGCGCTGTCAGGTTTGCGGCGCAGCTGGATGATAAGATCGAGGAGCATACATTGGCGGCAATCAGGGAATTGGCACCGTCTATCGCAAAGATCAGTGCGGAACGTATCCAGACAGAGCTGGTAAAGCTTTTGTTGTCGGATCATCCGGAACGGTTCCGGACGCTTTACGAGTGCGGACTGACGGCTTATTTTCTGCCGGAATTTGACCGGATGATGACGACCGTACAGAACAACCCGCATCATTGCTATACCGTCGGCGAGCATGTCCTTCACAGCCTTTCTTATATCAGAGCAGATCAGAGCCTGAGGCTTACCATGCTTTTGCATGATATTGCCAAGCCGGAGACAAAGACTACGGATGAATGGGGTGTGGATCATTTCCGGGGGCATCAGGAACGCGGCAGTAAAATGGCGGAAGATATTTTAAGGCGTTTAAAATTTGATAATCATACCATTGCTATGGTGAAGGGACTGGTTGCCTGTCATGACAGAAGGATAGAGCCGAATGCCAGAGCGATGCGCAGAGCGATTCATCAGATCGGAGAAGATTATTTTCCGGCATTATTTGAGGTCGAAAAAGCGGATGCTATGGCACAGAGTGAATATCAAAGAAAAGAAAAACTTGCAGCGATAGAAGATGGCTTTCAGATATACCAAAAGATCAAAGAGGATGAACAGTGTATATCGTTGAAAAGCCTTGTGGTCAATGGCAAAGACCTGATCCGGGCGGGCGTTGCGCCGGGGCGGGAGCTTGGCATGATTTTGGAGCAGATGCTGCAGGATGTGATCGAGGAGCCTTCCCATAATACGAAGGAATATCTGATGCAGCGGTATGTACCGTGAAGATTGTTCCTTGAAAGAATTTGGAATATTCCATTAAAAAAATTCATAGGATAGTGTATGCCGAAAATGGCGGAAAGGGCGGTAATCCTATGAATGACAGGGCAGTCAGTGTGCTTGAGAATTATGAATTAAATGTGCTCCGTACCTATCGGGGAAGAAGCGCGATCATATGTGAGACAGATCAGGGACTGAAGGTGCTCACNNAGAGCGGATCGCCAGGATCGATCAGATCCTAAGGACTGTAAGGGAGAGATCGGGATATCTTTTGGATGCTTATATACAGAATAAAGAGGGGACGTATCTCTGCCGGGATCGCGAGCAGAATACTTACATCCTTAAAGATTATTATGAAGGGAAAGAATGCAGTCCGACGGATATGACTGATATCGGCATGGCATTTGCCCATATGGCGAAGCTGCATAAAGCGATGCGCGTGCCGCAGGAAGTCCCGGTACAGGGCAACAGCGGACTTTTGCATGAGATACATAAGCGCAATGCGGAGTTGAAACGGGGGAAGAAATTTATCCGGGGCAGAGCCGGACGGAGTAATTTTGAGAATTTTCTGCTGATCAATTATGACTTTTTTATGAAGAAGGCATTGGCGATCGAGGAACGGCTGGAGCAGGAGGATTTTGGCGAATATGACCGTGCGCTCCTTACGGAAGGCGTATTCTGCCATGGAGATTTCCAGTATCATAATATTGTTTTTACGTCTTCGGGTCCTGCGGTAATGAATTTTGAAAAATTTCAATGGGACAGCGGGATCAGGGATTTTTCCCTGTTTTTTAGAAAAGTAATGGAGAAAAATGGCTGGGATCTTAACTGCGCGGAGATTTGTGCCGAAAATTATCTCAAGGAGAGGGAGATCTCCGAAGCAGAAAAAAAACTGCTGATTTACCGTCTTTCCTATCCGGAAAAATTTTGGAAAATTGTTAATTTTTACATAAATACACGCAAGTCGGTTGTGATGGAACGCAATACTGATAAGCTGAAAAAGATTATGGAGCAGGAAACGCTTCGGGAGAAAGGGGTTTCTTTTCTGGAGGCGCTGTTATATAATCATACATGAAAGAGTGTTGCTGTGTAACATAGTAATGATCGAAAAAGTTGAGTCCGGTTTGCATAACTTTTTGTTGGAAAAAGAGTTTAGTCCGGCT
>DLOQ01000079.1:8375-8540 GCA_002479655.1 Lachnospiraceae bacterium UBA7480 | reverse complement strand
GTCATGGCAACACGGGCTGCTTCAATCTGGTTTGATTTGATCCAGCAGGGTTCTGTTGCAACAATACCATACTCACCATAAGTGATTGTATTACCTCTTGATGCCTTACCGGCCATTGTTCCACGAAACTGTTTACGACGTTTCACTCTTTTAGGCATTAACATT
>DLOQ01000079.1:8087-8336 GCA_002479655.1 Lachnospiraceae bacterium UBA7480 | reverse complement strand
GATCCATACCTTTACACCGATCTTGCCGTAGGTTGTATCTGCTTCAGCGAATCCATAATCAATATCTGCACGAAGTGTCTGCAGGGGAATCGTACCCTCACTGTAGAACTCTGTACGTGCCATATCAGCTCCACCAAGACGTCCTGATACAGATGCCTTGATACCCATTGCACCGGAGATGCTGTTGCCTCTGTTATCTTTCTTCATCGTCCTTGTCATACAAGACTTGATAGCACGTCTGAAAGATAC
>DLOQ01000079.1:7868-8077 GCA_002479655.1 Lachnospiraceae bacterium UBA7480 | reverse complement strand
GCATCCGGCTTTTTGATCTCCTGCACATCCAGACTGATCTCTTTTCTTCCAATCAGCTTCTGAAGCTCCTTCTTGGTCGCTTCGATGCCGGTACCGCCTTTACCGATTACAACACCGGGCTTCTGTGTATTTACTACTACTTCCACCTTTTCTGCTTTTCTAAGAATTTCAATCTTGGAAACTCCTGCAGCATACAGCTTCTTCTTCAA
>DLOQ01000079.1:6877-7800 GCA_002479655.1 Lachnospiraceae bacterium UBA7480 | reverse complement strand
GGATTAACTTTCTGTCCCATACTTACTTAGCTCCTTTCTCATCAAGAATGATGGTGATGTGGCTTACTCTCTTCTCAATCCTATAAGCACGTCCCTGCGCTCTGGGATGGATCCTCTTCATCGTCGGTCCCTTGTCTGCATAACAAGCCGCGATATAAAGGTTCTCCGGATTCATTCCGTTGTTGTTTTCCGCATTTGCGATTGCAGAATCGAGCAGCTTCTTAATGATGCTGGAAGCATATCTTGGATTGTATTCCAAAATTGCCTTGGCTGTTGCAACGTCTTTGCCCCTGATCGCGTCAAGCACAAAGCATGCTTTCTGTACAGAAACCCTTGCATAAGATAACTTTGCGGAGGGTCTTGTATCTTTGATTGCATTTCTTTCTCTCTTAATCTGAGATCTATGTCCTTTCGCCATAGTTCATTCCTCCTATCTGATTATCTGACCTTAGATTTCTTATCGTCTTTACCATGTCCCCTGAAGGTTCTGGTTGCAACAAACTCGCCGAGCTTATGTCCAACCATATCTTCTGTTATATATACAGGCACATGTTTCCGTCCGTCATGAACTGCAATTGTGTGTCCCACGAATGAAGGGAAAATTGTAGAACGACGAGACCATGTCTTGATTGCCTGTTTCTTACCTGATGCATTCATATTGTCAACTGCTTTCAGCAGGCTTTCATCTGCAAAAGGTCCTTTTTTTAATGATCTTGCCATGATATATCTATCCTCCTTACTTGATTACGGTTATGATTTAACAGCCTAAGCTATTTAATGGCTCTACCGTCACGTCTTCTTACGATCAGCTTATTGGACTGCTTGTTCTTCTTTCTTGTCTTCAGACCAAGAGCCGGCTTACCCCAAGGTGTACAAGGACCGGGACGACCGATGCTTGTCTTTCCTTCACCACCGCCGTGCGG
>DLOQ01000079.1:0-6835 GCA_002479655.1 Lachnospiraceae bacterium UBA7480 | reverse complement strand
AAGGTTGTGATCACCGTTGCCGATGACGCCGATGCTTGCGCGGCACTCGATCGGAACCATCCGCATCTCGCCGGAAGGAAGTCTGAGTGTTGCATATTTGCCTTCCTTTGCCATCAGCTGCGCGCTGNNNAAGCTCGATGTTATGGATCAAAGTACCTACAGGAATGGCGGATAAGGGAAGACAGTTGCCGATCTTGATTTCTGCTGTCGGTCCGTTCATTACCTTCATGCCGTCCTTCAAGCCTTCCGGAGCAAGAATATATGCTTTCTCACCGTCCGCATAACAGATCAGCGCGATATTGGCTGTTCTGTTCGGGTCATACTCGATCCCGATCACCTTTGCCGGAATGCCATCTTTGATCCTCTTAAAATCGATGATCCTGTATTTCTGTCTGTTGCCACCGCCGTGATNNCCGCCTCCATGATGTCTTACAGTGATTTTACCCTGATTATTACGTCCGGCATTCTTTGCCTTGGATACACACAGGGATTTCTCCGGTGTGCTCTTCGTAATCTCTGAGAAATCAGAACCTGTCATGTGTCTTCTTGACGGTGTATATGGGTTATATGATTTAATTCCCATGACTTATTTCTCCTTTTCTATTCACTATTTATTATCACACTTTGGTTGTGTTTATTTGTGGCTCTTACAGTCCGGAGAAGATCTCTATCTCCTTGCTGTCCGCCGTAAGCTGTACGATCGCCTTCTTGGTCTTCGCCGTCCTGCCGCTTACGAGCTTGCCATTGCTGTTACGTCTCTTGATCTTGCCATCCT
Source organism: Lachnospiraceae bacterium UBA7480 (assembly GCA_002479655.1). Classification (GTDB taxonomy): domain Bacteria; phylum Bacillota; class Clostridia; order Lachnospirales; family Lachnospiraceae; genus NK4A136. Next base: position 6,060 of record DLOQ01000079.1, on the reverse strand, counting down.
GATTCAATGTGTTGACCTTTGCAACCTTGACTCCGTCGAACATCTTCTCGACCGCTTCCTTGATCATGGTCTTATTTGCTTCCGGATGTACCAGGAAAGTATATTTCTTCTCAGCCATGCCGGACATACTCTTTTCTGTTACCAGCGGCTTAAGAATTACGTCATAATACTGAATTGCTGCCATTTATGCGTACACCTCCTCAATGGTTGCGACTGCTGCCTTTGTCAATACAACAGTGCCTGCGTTCATTACATCATATACATTGATCGTATTGGTCAGTGCAGTCTTAGCATCCGGAATATTCCTTGCGGAAAGGATTACGTTATCATCCTTCTCATTTAATACCACCAGCGCCTTTTCTGCTTTGATGTTCTTTAAGATCTGGACAAATGTCTTTGTCTTGATCTCATCCATCTTCAGCTCATCCACCACGATCAGCTTCTGGTCCTGAACCTTACTTGTCAGCGCGGATTTCAGAGCCGCTCTCTTTTCCTTCTTATTCATCTTGAAGGAATAATCTCTCGGTACGGGAGCAAATACGACTCCGCCGCCCTTCCACTGCGGCGCCCTGATGGAACCCTGTCTTGCATGACCTGTTCCCTTCTGTCTCCAAGGCTTCTTTCCGCCGCCGGATACTTCGGAACGTGTCTTTGCCTTCTGCGTTCCCTGACGCTTATTTGCAAGCTGTTGTACAACTGCCAAGTGTACTAAATGTTCATTGATCTCAACGCCAAATATTTCATCACTTAAGTCGATTGTACCAACTTCTTTGCCTTCCATATTAACAACTGATACTTTTGCCATTGTTAGTAGTCCTCCTTTCAACCAACTTAAGCTTCTACCTTAGTGGTTTCTTTTATTGTTACTAATGCTTTCTTCGGTCCGGGTACTGCGCCCTTTACCAGAAGAAGATTCTTCTCGGCATCAACTCTGACGATCTCAAGATTCTTCACGGTAACTGCTTCGCAGCCCATATGTCCGGGCATCTTCTTACCCTTAAATACACGGCTCGGACTGGAACATGCTCCGTTGGAGCCTGCATGGCGGTGATACTTGGAACCATGCGCCATCGGTCCTCTGGACTGTCCGTGTCTCTTAATCGCGCCCTGAAAACCTTTTCCTTTGGAAATCGCGGAAGCGTCAACCTTATCGCCTACCGCAAAGATGTCCGCTTTGATCTCCTGTGCCAGTGTATATTCCTCAGCATTTTCAAACTTAAACTCTCTCACATATCTCTTTGCGGAAACGCCGGCTTTCTTAAAATGTCCCTGCTGGGGCTTGTTCACGCCATGACGGTGAACCACTTCCTTCTTACCGGACTTATCCTTATTGATGATCTTTTCCTTCTTATCAACGAAGCCAACCTGCACTGCGCTGTAACCATCATTTTCAACTGTCTTGATCTGTGTTACATAACAGGGGCCTGCCTGAAGCACCGTAACCGGGATCAGCATTCCGTCTTCGTTAAAGATCTGTGTCATTCCGACCTTTGTTGCTAAAATTGCTTTCTTCATACTACAACCTTTACTCCTTTCTAAGTCTGCGAATTGGCATTCTGCGTAAATTCGCAGTTGAAAACCACATCTTTGTTTTCAACTTTCCTTGTTTTTTCCACTAAAGCGGTATGGATTTCTGTCATCGCGGTTTGCTGTGACTGACGATCTACAGTTCTCCATACATAAAGTTAGCAGAGGTTTCATGTTAAAAATTCTTATTTCATTTTTACATCTACGTAAACACCTGCCGGGATATCCATCTTCTGCAAAGACTCTACGATCTTCTGGGAAGGATTAAGGATATCGATCATCCTCTTGTGGGTTCTCTGCTCAAACTGCTCTCTGGAATCCTTGTACTTATGAACCGCACGCAGGATCGTAACCACTTCCTTCTTTGTAGGAAGAGGAACCGGACCGCTTGTCTCCCCACCGTTCTTCCTCACTGCCTCAATGATCTTCTTTGCTGATGCATCAACCAACTGATGATCATACGCTTTTAATGTGACTCTCATTTTCTGACTTGCCATAAAAAAAGTCGCCTCCTTTTCGTACTTTGTTTTCAAGCACGACAAGCTTGGTGACTGTACACTTTCCCGTGTGTGTCCTGAACTTTCAGAGCCATGATTCACACGTCGTTTCTGCTTTCATGCAGACTGTCTAAGCATTGTACAGTGACTTGTCGTCAATATTATCGGCGGAACATATATCCGCCACTGACATTCGCTCCACGGAAAACCTGTTATGGCTTTCGCCGTAACAGCAACCTCACGCTTCATAGCTATCATGCCACAGCAATAGATAGTATATATGATAACTTTTCAAAATGCAAGCACTTTTTTTGAATCTTTGCAAAAAAATTGATTTAAAGAGCAGATTTTGCACTATAAATCCCCGAATATGCGCAAAGAATGCCCGTAATACAGGCATTCTTATGCGTGAAATTAATACTTCTTTGCAAAGAACTTTTCGTTTTTTTATGCCCTTTGGCATGAGCATTAGAAACGCTTTTCATGCTACATCTTTGACTTCTTCAAATTCCTTTACGATCTCCTCTGATGGAGGCGGCGTCAAAAGGCTGACTGCCACGATACAGATCAGGCTGAGCGGAAAGCCTACCGCCAGAGAATATAATCCTGTTGCGGAGCCAAGGGTAACAAGTCCTTCCGTTCCTTGGATCATCGGAATATAATCCCATACAATCACAGCCAGAGCGCCTGATACCAGACCTGCAACTGCTCCCTGGAAATTGGTACGCTTCCAGAAAAGCGCCATCAAAACCAGCGGTCCAAAAGCTGCTCCGAGACCTGCCCATGCATTGGACACCAGTCCCATAATGGAAGAATTCGGATTCAGAGCAATCACATAAGCGATCACCGCAATGATAACTATAGTGATCCTACTGATCACAAGAACTTTTTTGTCGTTTGCATCCTTTTTGATGATGCCTTTATAGAGATCCTCCGCAACGGCGGATGCGCTGACCAAAAGCTGAGAATCTGCTGTTGACATAATCGCCGCTAAGATACCACAGAGGAAAATGCCCGCGATCAGCGGCGCGTTGATCTCTTTTGTAAAGACCTCTTTTATCATTTCAATAAATATGCGTTCTTTTCCGACTGCATCACTTATAATATAATTATAATCCATATATGCCCGTCCGATAATACCGATCACACAGGCTGCTGCCAGAGAAAGCGTAACCCATATGATAGCCACCGTCTTGGATTTGGTCATCTCCTTTTCGTCCTTGACCGCCATAAAACGCACGATAATATGCGGCATGCCAAAATATCCGAGTCCCCATGCCAGTCCGGAGATAATGCTGATCGCATTGTTGCCGGCGAACATATTGAGAAATCCCGGAGCAGTTTCCGTCGTGATACCACTCGCTGCCAGACCTGCCGTCACTGTCAATCCATCAGCATGCATAAAGCAGACAGCGCAGACAGGCACCGCAAGAAGCGCAATCAGCATCAAAGTTCCCTGAATAAAGTCCGTCGTGCAGACCGCAAAGAAACCGCCCAAAAAGGTATAGGTAAGAATCACGATTGCGCCTATGGTCAGCGCAATGATATAGTCTATCCCAAAGATCGACTGAAACAACTGTCCGCCTGCTGCCAGAGCGGAAGCACAATATACCGCAAAGAAAACTACTATTATTATAGAAGAAACCGACATCAGTATCTTCTTTTTATCCCGAAACCTGTTCTCTAAAAACATGGGGATCGTCACGGAATCATTCGCCTTGATCGTATATTTCCTAAGTCTTGACGCCAGCACCAGCCAGTTTAATATCGTTCCGATCAACAATCCCAGCGCAACCCAGCCATCGCCGCTCAGACCTGTCACGAAAATCGCGCCCGGCAGTCCCATCAGGAGCCANNTGCAGCCACAAAGCCGCCCAGTTTTCTTCCGCCCAGGAAATAATCCTCGGCATTTTCATTTTTCTTAGAATACATTGCCCCGATCGCGACCATGATAAAAAGATAGATCACGAAGGCGACCAGTATCCACGCAGTCAAACTTGTCATAATAACATTTACCCCTTTCCTCTTCCGCAGATATGTATGTCTCTGCCTAAAAACGAGCCATAAATCTCCTCAATTTAAAATGGCAGGGCTTCCCGTAAAGGCTACCTTGCCATTCACTGCGAGTTATTATAATATATGAAGGGTGATACGTCAATCATTTTGTATCATATATTCTCCCTAATTTGTTGAATCAAACCCTTTATAATATAATCTCCTAAGGGAGACGCTGATATATATTTTAAGTGCTCTTCAGCACTTATCTTTGTTATGTTTCCGTATAGATCTATCTTTTTCCAGTCATTACCTATACCAAATGTTAAAAAAATATCGTCAAAGTCTGAAGCTATATAATCTTCCTGATGTCCAATAATTCTCCATTCACCTACTATTTTTTTATCAAATAAACCATATGAATCTAAAACTATTGGCGTCATTACCCGTTGGATTTTTTCTATACTTTCTGCGGTAATATATGGTTTTTCAGAATTATAATCAAAAATTTCAGCCAAATGTCCATAGTCCACCTTTGCAATGATTCTCCCAAAACCATATTCATTTTCGTCCAGCTTGAAACAAAATATATCTCCGTTTTTTATATACCGTACCATTGTTCTTTCTTTTTTATCCCATCCCCATATCTTTAACTTTCGCATCCACTTCCTCCTTTATTAGTATCCGTTCCTTCATCCTCTTTCCAGTTTAACATTATTTGAATAAAAACAACACTCTTTTGACATTACCTATTCAAAAATTATCATTTCCTTTTCTTTACATATCTCATATGATTCTAAAATAAATACTTCCTTTTCCATAATTAGCCTCCCTTTTCAGAAAAGTGTTCCTGATGTATAAAACTGATAATATTATGTATATATTTACATACGATTACGGAATTTGTATCAGTTTAACAACACCCCAGATTGAAATTCAACAAATCCAGGAATAAATCAAATTCCAACTATCACTCCATAAACAATCAATAAAGTGTCCGAACATAAATTGTGAATTTGATAGATAGCATCCTATCGAATAATCGTTTAAATATAAAACAAAACTTTCAATTACTAATTGATGACACATTTCTTCAGAAGATGGAATAAAATTTTGATGAACACCATAAAAGTCATAAAACTCCGGTTTAAATGCCTGCTGTATCAATATATCTATATTTTGGTACATATATTTTAACTTTTCCAAATATATTTGAACACTTATATTACTTATGGTTTCACTTTTCTTATGCACTATATAATAACTATATGGTTTACTAAAAGGAGAATTAAACCTTTGACTATCGCCTATAATATCTTTTACCATATAGGCATTTATATCCATCGTTTCCATCATTTCCATCGTTCTATACCCCCGACGCGATACTATCGATTTCTATTATCTAAAACTATCAAAATTTCTTGGTCTTCTGTTTGAAAAATCGTTTAGAAAATATGGAAAAAATAATTCCTGTTTCTGTAATTTCTAAAACGGCCGCTTTTATAATATTACAATATCTTTCCATATAACCTTATCACTTTCGTCATATTCCACTATTCTTACCTTGGAAGCATTATTTTTACGCACTTGATTTTCATCATCATCCAAATAGACTCTAACCTGTTTTACCCCGCCATGCTCAAATTCTCCTTTATTAATTTCCATATGCGGGTTTTGAGGCATATTTTTTACCGTCTCCTTTAACTTCTCCACAGATTCCTGAAAACGGATCGCCTCCTTAAATTTGATTTGTCTTTCCCTGTTTTCCGGCTTCTCATAGTCTAAAACATTCTGATAAAGAGTGATGCATCTGCATGTATCCGATATCTCCTCATTGCTGTAACAATCTTTAAAATTCTCGACGCCCTCGCGTGGAACATACTCGTAATAGGATTCGTGAAACCACATCTTCCATACTGCGCCAAACCATATGCCGCCAACTCTTTCATCATGCCCGGGTAATTTATCTACATCTACTATCTGCTTCCCTTTTCGATAAGGATGTTCCTTTAAAGGGATTCCTTCCAAGCTCCTGTTTGCA
>DLOQ01000077.1:22363-39574 GCA_002479655.1 Lachnospiraceae bacterium UBA7480 | reverse complement strand
TTTCTTAGAAATGCCTGTATTAGCGACCGGTTCCTTTTTCTGCTTTATTCTTATAAAGACCTTAAAAGGTCTTTATAAGAATAAAGGCTGCATATTGTCGCAGCCTTTAAAAATCTATCCCACTTAACCGGTAGGGTTCACGCGCTCTTATCGGTCCCACTTAATCGGTAGGGTTCACCCGCTCTTTACAGAAACTTAAAGTCTCCATACGCAGATATATATCTGACTGGATTTAACATATCACGCTTTTCCCTTTTTGTCAAATATGACTTGTTTATTTGTTTATTTTTGAAGTTATTGAAGCAAATGAAGTTATTGAAGTTATTGAAAAATTTTTGGAGGGCTAGGGTAATGTTTTTGTAGGAAAGAGGAAAGAGAAAAGAAAATTAGCGAAAGTATGTTATAATATAAAATATAGATATGAAAAGGATAGTAGGGGTACTGAAAATTATTGTAAGGAATGGAGTCCATAATATGAGTTATGATATGAATATAACAACTAATAATTTTTATTTGTTTCGCAGCATGATCCAGCATAAGATTAGAAGCTCAGAGCTGAAATTTATTCAGGAATTTGTATCAGAAAATTATATTGAAAATTATTTTGAAAAAGGGGAATATCTGAAATGTGTCTATTCTCTTGTTTGCCTTGATATGTTATGTGAGAAGTATGAAATTCCATTATGTGTGGAATATAACTATTATCGCCAAATTGTATTTGAAGAACCGATTTATTTATCACAATCACATAAACTTGAAAATTATGATTACATGCCAGAATTTAAAAGGCATAATATTTATGAGATATCAATTTATGATGTATGTTAAGGTGGTGATATAGTGGCTGATGAAGAACTTTTATCAAAGAAAAATATTGATGATATTTTGAACGCATTTGCAAAGTATTATAAGAAAATGAACAAAAAATACGCCAATTGAGATTACAATTGTGGGCGGAGGAAGTATTTTAATTAATTATGGATTTCGGAGCATTACAAAAGATTCTGACGTGATAACAACTCCAATTAGTGATTTGAAAGAAATTATTAATCTTGTGGTTAAAGATTTTTCATTAGCTCAAGATTGGATGAATAGTGATTTTAGATTTTTAGCGTCATATTCTTCTAAACTTGTTTCTGTGTCGAAATATTAGCAAAAAAGCTTTTATAATATTTGCTCGTACATCTTGATTACATTATACATCTGTGGTACACTAATTTTAATAACATCTGTTGAAGTATCCGTACCGGCACTATGCTGGATCGCGTCGGGGTTAAAGCCGAATAGCTTCACAGGTGTTATTTTTGCATCAAGAAATGTTACTTTAGACTTCTATACTTGATCAGAAATTTTTTAAAGAAATTTGCGTTCCATTAGAGATTATGTTATATAATAAAAAGAGGAAGAAATAATGTATGTAAATTATGATGTTAAAATTGACTTTGAGATACCTTCTATCACGCTGCTAAATACTATGAGGGATGCAGAAGCCGCTGACAGGGAAATAGAGGTGGGAAATGACGAGGGACTTTATGATAACCTTGTGGAAATGATTGATGTGCTTGCCAAATTGTGCGTGGCTGACGGTGCGATGACAAATAAGCAGTGGGATAAGCTTCTTATGCGTTATCCTCAATCATAAATATAATTTGGGAGGCAGATATGAAGATCATAGATTTTAACGACTGTCCATTTAGTATAAAAAACGGAACTTATTGGATATATGATAGAAATGGATGATTTTATGAAGGAGGTAATTTATGGATATTCGGCAGACGAGAAAAGAGTTATTGGCAATATCGCCCCAATCCATTATGTTAGCCAAACAAGCCAGACGGGAGCAAAGGGAAAACGGATGTGTGACGGTGGTGTGTCCAAAGTGCGGAAAACATCCGGAAATTGTAACAACTTTGGGCGGTGAAAGAACCATAGTTTCTTGTGAATGTGGATTTGTTTATGATGGTGAAATTAATTTTTAAACAAAGCAGAAGCAGTGAAAAAATGGCTTATATTGAAATTCACAAAATCACACAGACGTTAAAGGCAGCTTTTGATTATGGACAGGCGGATAAATCGTCGGAAGAATTAGAAGATGATTTTAGACGATTTCGCTTTACGCGTTCTTCTGTGCATATATCCCTGCTGTACCATCATAATCAAAATATTTACCTTTGCGTTTTCCCGCTTTCACGGCACTCCCTCCTATCCAAGTTTTACATTAGGTTTATGTTCAGCATAATATTTATATGTTTCCTCAATACAGTCCTCCTCTTCCCCATCGATATCCAATATCCATTTATCCAGATATCCGATATATTTAGGGTCTTTTCGCACCATATTACCAACAAACATAATCAATACGCATACCGCATCTTCCCCATCCATTTGAAACACTCCATATTCCGCCTCTTCAATGCCGTATTTCTCCGCATGCTCCCTCATAGGCTGCAGAAGCTCGTCCGTTGTCAGTCCCGCAGCGGCAACCTTTTCTTTATTAAACCCAAATATCAATGATACCATTTCCCAACACTCCTTTGCATTTTGTTTTTCATTATAACATCCATCCCATTTCCTGACAATATCACACGCTCCAGACTATTTCAACATCTCCTCCCGTGATCAGGATCTCTTTGATGTAAGTTGCTGCCACGATCTTTCGTTCTTCAAAGGATAATGTCCTGAAATCAATACGCTCATATGTTATATGACGTTTTGAAGCCTGCTCTTTTATATGATCCGCCAGTTCGTTCCTTCTGGATTCAATTTTCCTGATTTCATTATCAATGTATCGTAAAGTATATTCTGAAACTTTTCCGGAAACAATGATCTTCATCAGGTTTGCGATCTGTTCTTCCATCTTTATCATTTCAATTTTTTCTTCTGCAGATAAATCCTTTCACTTCCACTTCAATCGGTTTATCCTCGCAATGATCCAAAATTTCCGTCAGTTGTTTTTCCACTTCCTTCTCAATATCATCTATCCTTGCCGTGATCAAATTGTCGCAATTATGATCGATCCTGCCGGTACACATCATATATCTTTTAGCAGAAGGATTTTTACGATCCACGCTGATCCGCACGCTGCGTCCGCATGATCCGCAGCGCAGCAGTCCGGAAAGCCATGATCACCAATCTGAAATCGCAGGGATATGAATTTGTAAAACTTTCCGAATTGATATATACGGACAATTATTATATGGATCACGAAGGACGGCAGCATCTGCAGCAGCAATAAGCAACAAAAAATCAACACTTCACTTTATGGTGTCGTGTTGATTTTTTACTGTTGAGTATATTATTTATTTTATAACTGTTCCATTTCTTCCTGTCCCAGCATCCGTATTCCCTTCTGTCCAAGGATCTTCGACGCTTTCTCATTATCCGTTACGCGCAGAACCGTATATGCCATATCCTTTTTGGCGGTTGTAAAAGCATAGGAATACTCCAGATTGATATTTGCCTCGCCTAATGCCGTCAGCGTCTGCAGCAGGGCTCCCGGCTGATCGGGAATAGCCACCGCAAGCACTTCATTGACGGATGTTACAAATCCGGCATCCTTAATGATCCGCACCGCATTATAGGTATCCTTTACAATGATCCGCAAGATGCCAAAATCCTGCATCTCCGCAATGGACATGGCGCGCATGTCAATGTTATTCTTAGAAAGGATCTCGATCAACTCAGCAAGACAACCCGGTTTATTCTCTAAAAATACAGAAATCTGTTTTACTGTCATGGCATTTCCTCCTTAACTGATTTTTATGATTTAACAGAACATTTTCCATCGGTTTCCTTAATACAAGTGACGGTTATCTATGATACGGACAGCCTTGCCCTCGCTTCTGGTGATCGTCTTAGGCGCAACAAGCTTCACCTTCGCATAGATGCCCAGCATAGCCTTCAAAGCATTTACCAGCTCTTTCTCCTTCGCCGCCACTTCGGTAACGGAATCGGAAAACATCTCCGGCGTCATCTCTACCTGCACCTCCAGCGTATCGCTGTTGTTGACACGATCCACCATGATCTGGTAGTTTGCCGCATAGCCTTTGTTTAAAAGCACTGTTTCGATCTGGGATGGGAATACATTGACACCCTTGACGATCAGCATATCATCGCTTCGTCCCATCGGCTTGCTCATCTTCACATGCGTCCTTCCACAGGAACATTTCTTTCTGGTCAATACGCAGATATCTCTGGTACGATAGCGCAACAGCGGAAAGGCTTCCTTTGTGATACTGGTAAATACAAGCTCTCCCTTCTCCCCTTCCGGCAGTACTTCGCCCGTATTCGGATCAATGATCTCCGCAATAAAATGGTCTTCATTGATATGCATACCGGTCTGCTCACTGCATTCAAATGACACGCCCGGTCCTGATATCTCTGTCAAACCATAGATATCGTATGCCTTGATCCCCAGAGACTTTTCTATATCGCGGCGCATCTCCTCCGTCCATGCTTCCGCCCCGAAGATTCCGGCTTTTAATTTGATCTGATCCTTCAGTCCCCTCTCATTGATGCTCTCTCCGAGATACGCGGCATAAGAAGGCGTACAGCAAAGTATCGTGGAGCCAAGATCCGTCATAAACTGGATCTGGCGATCCGTATTGCCGGAGGACATGGGAAGCGTCAAGGATCCTACCTTATGGGAACCGCCGTTTAATCCGGGACCTCCGGTAAATAATCCATAACCGTAGCAGACATGCACAACATCATCTTTCGTGCCTCCGACTGCCATGATTGCACGGGCACAGCACTCATCCCAAAGGTCAATGTCATGCTGCGTATAAAATGCCACCACACGCCGCCCTGTCGTGCCGCTGGTGGACTGGATACGTACACAGTCGGAAAGCGGTACTGCGACTAATCCATAAGGATACGCGTCTCTTAAATCATCTTTGGTAAGAAAAGGCAGCTTATGTAAGTCGTCAATGGACTTGATATCGTCCGGCGTTACGCCCTTCTCCTCCATTTTCTTTCTGTAGTACTCCACATTGTCATAGACGTGTCTGACCTGTTTCACAAGACGCTCGTTCTGCAACGCAATGATCTGCTCCCTCGACGCGCACTCGATCTCAGGCTGATAATAATGTTCCATTTTGTTACCTTCTCCCTTCTTAATTTTTGATTGTTCATTTTTTTTGTTATTTTGTTTCACTTTGAGTTATGGTTCTTTGTTTTATTATTTTGTTTCGTTTTTATATATTGTTTTATTTCGCTTTGATGTATTTGCTTTATTTCGCTTTATCGATCCTGTTGAGGATCCATACCTTTGTATTGTATGCCTCCTTCACCTCCGTATTGCAGTACTGACACCGCCTTTTACCGCCGATCGCCGTCATCGGCGCGCCGCAGTTCGGACAGTTCCCGACAAAATCAAATGCAACATCGCCCGTCACCTGTGACATATCCTGCACAAAAACAAGTTCCATATCATACCGGCACTGCTGTTTTTTATTGTCAACTATCTTCCCTTTTGCTTCGGAACTCTTGCTGTAATTATATTGCAGCGACGATTGTATCTTGATCTTACACAATCCGCCTTTTTTTTCATAACGGAATATCTCCGTCCGATGAAAACAAAGCTGATCAAAACACTCGGTGATCCCCAGCTTCTTCTCTTCTCCGATGATCAGATCCGCCTGCTGCTTGATTGCATCGCTGGCATCCCTTAGATATGTAAGCGATTTGTTCTCTATCGCTTCCAGATAAGCCCGCAATGTGTTCTCGCAGATCTTCTTCCACTCCGGCCAGCTAAACTCCGGAAAATCTTTCATGATCTTGGGCAGTTCAACACTTGTCATGCCCGAGACCGACTTGGCGGTATTTTCATATATTTCCTCCTGCTGCTTAAAGCCCGCTACAATGTCCGGCGTTCCAAATACCTCCTTCGAGATCCTTCGTATCTTGAAGATCACATAGCCAATCGCATATACCAGTGCGCCGCCGACCAAGATCCCAAGCACAGCCAACACATTACCAAACATTTATTTTACCTCCGCGTATATTATATCTTTCAAACTCGAAAGCCCGTGCTTTCGCGTATATCATATCATATTCTCCATCTAAAGTCACTACCGCAAAAACTTCTTTGCCGCCCATCCGAAATAGAGCCCCAGCGGCACCAGCAGCACTGCCTCGACAATATAACTTATATAATACCTGTCAAATCCAAGCTTACGTTCCAGAAATGCGCCATAGAGCAACGCGGCAGCTCCCCCGATACAGATCAGCATGGCGACCAGAGCGGCAATCCCGACCCGGACACAATGCTTTTTACGGCATGCCTTATCCGCGAAGCTTTCCGGTCTTCTCTCCTCATATGCCTTTCTCCAGACATGACAATTGCCGGTCCTTCCCAGATATTCCCATCCCAGTTCAATCCCCGTCTGCATATACTGCGCCTTCGGAAGTGCGGAAACATCTACAACATATCTGTATTTTACGGGTTCTGCCTGAATGAAATCATAATAAAAGAAGCTTATCTCTCCAAGTGTCGTAAGATGAAAGCCCTCCCGTGAATAATTTTCCAACACCTCCTCCAAACTATCCGGTTTAAGATATCTGCACGATGCGAACCATTTTTTCATACCGTAAGAACTGCTCCCTTCCGTACTATTTGTTTCATTATATACTAATTTTTTTCTCTTGTCTTAATTTATTTTATATTTCTTTTCATAAAAATAATTTTTTGAAAGACCATCATAAAATCTCGCTTTCCCGATCTATGTAATTTACTTGATTGTGATATTACTGATATCATAGAATACAAAAAAGATTAGAAATGATTAATTGTAATACTTTATAATCTTGAATCATAATGCATAAATACCTTCCGTATCGGCCGGTACAACACCATCATAATCACGCAATTGCTGAATCCGTGAATCAAATCAAACGGGATCCCGGCGATCCACCAGGTGACCGCCGTATGGATGCCGCTGGTAAAAATATATACGATCGCGCACAGCGCACCAAAACAAAAGCCGTACAATGCGGAGAATGCGCTCCAGAACCATACCGAGCTCTGCCTCCTGCACAGATATGCCAGCGCCGCTAACAGCGGCCAGATATAAAGATACATGATCGACCAGAGACTGACAGGCCAGAGCAGACACTCCACACCGACAAATACCACGACGGCAATCACGCTTTTCAGACCATATACGACTGCAAACATGATGATCAGAAAAGTGACGATCTCCACATTGGGAAGGGAGGCAAGCGCCAGCTTCCCTGCCTCCAATGCAGCGATCATCATCCCCAGCTCCTCAAGCTCCCTTGTATTCCATTTTTTATGGGACAGGCGGCTTCCCTTCCCATGATCATCCATATCATTCGCTCCCGTCATAACAGCTCTACGATACTCCCATTCTGTTTAATATGCAGACCGCTCATACACGATCGAAAATGCATCTCCGTCCGCAATCGGCTGTGATTCAATGCCGTAACTGCCNNTATTCGCCATTGACATAGATTGCCCAATAGGACTGGTCGATGTTATAATCCGCCGTTACGCCGTTGACCGCATTTATAAAGAAGCCGTATTCGCCGTCCTCTCCCTGAAGCTCCAAACCTTCGATCTCACGAACCGCCTCCAGCAGATACTCCGCGTCAGTATTGTGTTCATAAACGGCATCCACGCCGTTATCGTCCGTGACCGTCACCGTGATGCTCTTATCCCCGCTCTGGGGCTTTGGCTGGAAGATCACCGCCAGGATCACCAGAAGTATGACGACAGCAGCCGCTGGGAACGCAACAATAAGAGTACCCTTCCCGCCTTTCTGCGCATTTCCCTCTGCCTTTGACCTTTCTTCCGTTACTGTTTTCTCTGTTACTTTTCCCTCTGTTTCTTTCATCTTTGTAACTTTGCTCCTTTCTTCTTTTTATAAAAATATAAAAGGGTTCCCTGCCACAAAACATGCAAAGAACCCCTTGAAAATCACCAAATGATTTTCCTATTGTTCATACAACCAATGCCTCGTGGTTCGGAGCGTTTTGCTCCCGTATCATAACAGGCAGGTCTCCCGGCTCACAGATCATCGCTTGTCCGGCTGCCTTCCCGGTTTCCCAGTGGCGCTTCTGCCGGCCGCTCCCTGCTTACGGTGACGAGATCGCGCAGGATTTGCACCTGCTTCCCTTTTCACCAATCCAAACCGCATTTCGGTTCGATTGACACCTGATATGTTCTGTATTTAATTGAAATATCTGTTGCGCTTCAGCCGCGCATCCTANNTGTATTTAATTGAATTACCTATGGCGCTTCAGCCGCGCACTCTATATCTGATCCAGCGCCTGCTGCAGGTCTGCGATGATATCCTCGACGTTCTCAATGCCAACTGACAGGCGGATCAGATCCGGCGATACTCCCGCTTCCAAAAGCTGCTCCTCCGACATCTGCCGGTGCGTATGGCTCGCAGGATGCAGCAGACAGGTCTTTGCATCCGCCACATGCGTTACGATGGACGCGAACTTCAAGCTGTCCATAAACGCGATCGTATCCGCGCGTCCACCCTTTATCGCAAATGACAGCACACCGCAGGAGCCTTTGGGCAGATATTTTTTCGCCATTTCATGATATTCATCATCCTCCAGATCAGCATAATGCACCCATGCCACCTTGTCATTTGCCTTTAAGAACTTCGCAACCGCAAGCGCATTGGCACAATGGCGCTCCATCCTGACTGCAAGGCTTTCCAGACCGAGATTCAGATAAAATGCATTCTGCGGCGACTGGATCGACCCGAAATCCCTCATCAGCTGCGCCGTTGCTTTCGTAATATAAGCTCCCTTGCCAAATCGCTCCGCATAGGTGATGCCATGATAAGATTCATCCGGCGTCGTCAGACCGGGGAACTTCTCTTTATGCGCCATCCAGTCAAAATTGCCGCTGTCTACAATACATCCGCCGACGCTGACCGCATGACCGTCCATATATTTCGTTGTAGAATGGGTCACGATGTCTGCTCCCCACTCAAAGGGGCGGCAGTTCACCGGCGTTGCAAAGGTATTATCCACGATCAGCGGAACGCCGTGCTTATGGGCAATTCTTGCAAACTTCTCAATATCCAGCACGGACACCGTCGGGTTCGTGATCGTCTCTCCAAATACCGCCTTTGTATTCGGCTTGAAATATTTCTCCAGCTCCTCCTCGGAAAGATCCTGGTCAACAAAGGTACATTCTATGCCCATCTTCTTCATCGTAACACCGAACAGATTATAGGTGCCGCCATAAATGGAGGAAGACGCAATAAAATGATCCCCGTTCTCGCAGATATTAAACATCGCATAAAAGTTAGCCGCCTGTCCGGAAGATGTCAGCATCGCCGCATGACCACCCTCCATCGCGCAGATCTTCGCCGCAACCATATCATTGGTCGGATTCTGCAGTCTGGTATAAAAATACCCTTCCGCCTCCAGATCAAAAAGTTTCCCCATTTCATCACTGGAATCATATTTAAATGTCGTACTCTGATAGATCGGAAGCTCCCTCGGCTCCCCGTTCTTCGGTTTCCATCCCTCATGGATGCACTTGGTTTCCACACTGCTGTTCATATCCTAAACTACTCCTTTCTTTCCATATCATACACCATATCAATGATGGAACAACCGGATCTCCGTAAATGCCATCACCATACCATATTTATTGCAACACTCGATGACTGCGTCGTCGCGGATGGATCCGCCCGGTTCCGCAATATATTTCACGCCGCTTTTCTTTGCCCGTTCAATATTATCGCTAAAGGGGAAGAATGCATCCGAACCCAGTGCAACGTCCTTTGCCTGATCCAGCCATGCGCGCTTTTCCTCTGCCGTAAATATTTCCGGCTTCACCGCAAAGATGCGCTGCCATGCGCCGTCGGCAAGAACATCCATGTATTCGTCACCGATATAATTGTCAATCGCATTGTCCCTGTCAGCCCGCCCGATGCCTTCCGCAAACTGAAGCTCCAATACCTTCGGGCACTGACGGAGCAGCCAGTTATCCGCCTTGCTTCCTGCCAGTCTGGTACAATGCACACGGGACTGCTGTCCCGCGCCGATACCGATCGCCTGTCCGTCCTTTGCGTAGCATACGGAATTGGACTGGGTATATTTCAAAGTGATCAGGGAGATCAGAAGGTCGATCTTTGCCGACTCCGGCAGTTCCTTATTGTCCGTTACAATATTCTTCAAAAGCCCGTCCGTAATTGCAAGTTCATTCCTTCCCTGCTCAAAGGTAATGCCAAATACATCCTTATGCTCGATCGATTCCGGAACATAGTTTTCATCGATCTGAATGATATTATAATTGCCCTTCTTCTTGGCAGACAGAATCTCCAACGCCTCAGGTTCATATCCCGGCGCGATCACGCCGTCGGATACTTCCCTTTTGATAATCTTCGCCGTTGATACGTCGCATACATCCGAAAGGGCGATAAAATCACCGAAGGATGACATCCTGTCCGCACCGCGCGCTCTGGCATAAGCGCATGCCAACGGGGAAAGCTCTCCCATATCATCCACCCAGTAGATCTTTCTCAGCACATCCGTCAAAGGAAGCCCCACAGCGGCGCCCGCAGGAGATACATGCTTAAAGGAAGTCGCTGCCGGAAGTCCCGTTGCCCGCTTTAATTCCTTTACCAGCTGCCAGCCATTTAAGGCATCCATAAAGTTGATATATCCGGGCTTTCCGCAAAGCACCTGGATCGGCAGTTCACCGCCATTGTTGCAGAATATCTTCGCCGGCTTCTGATTGGGATTGCAGCCGTATTTTAATTCTAATTCTTTCATAGATTACCTGATCCTTTCCAAAAATTTATTTATTTTTATTGATGATCCTTGTTTCGTATTTCTGTGTTTCGATATCAATATAACGCACAAATAAGGAAACCTTATTCTCCTCATTCAGGCTCTTCCACAAAAGCTCCGTATAAGCATCAATATCATCCTCAACATTCACCAGCTTCGGCTCGCCCTCAAAACTGGGCAGCGGATTACCATCCCCCTGATAAGTATGGATGAAATGTCCCTCTCCTGCCGCGGGATTCTCATAAGCAAAGGTGTATCTGTTGCCGGAGGACGGATCCCCATGATTGCTCTTTAATATCGACATGGCATAATTATATGTTCCATTCTCAATATGCATGATCCCGGAGATCCTCGGCGTATAGTTTGGTTCATCCGGTTCAAAGGTACGGCTTCTCAAAGACTGCTCAAACGTCAGCTGCTTATCCATTCCCTCATAGATCGTATCGGTCTGATCGCCGTTGGTCACGATTGTCTTATTGCCAAGCACCCTGACCGGAGCATAAATGATCAGGCTGGGATCGGTCAATTTCGACGGTTCAAATGCTTCCGTGCGGATCCCCTGTCCTTCCTCCACAAAGATACGATTCCTGCTGTTCTCACTTCTTCCCATAATAAAATACGCCGTGACGGCATACTTTCCGTTGGGAGACTTGCCAATAATAATGCCTCTTCCGGGATAAGCGTTGCCCTGCAATTCCTGTGCGATATCAAGTTTTTTCATCTTTCTGCCTCCATGCTGCGACTGTTTTTTAGGAGCAGCTAATGGCACAGGTTTTGGCGCAGCACAAAACCTGCAGGTTGAAAAACAAAGTTTTTCAACCTTCGCTCCTTTCGCAATCCGTACCTAATATTTGCCCTTCTATTTATTCTTCCCCACCACTTTCATATACAATCCCGTGTTCCATAAAAAATGTATGCCACGGTTCATAGCAGTTGCCCAGAAGGTGGACGTTATCAGCCGTTACTTCCTGTCTGAGATTGCCGTTTTCATCATCATAAACCTCATTGACATCAATATAAAAGATATCATTGCCATTGGCAAGCTCTTTTAATGCTTCATTACGTTCATTGATATTGGCGTTATTAAAATAAGGATCCTTTCTATCCAAATCACCGGCCACATGCATGATCGCCTGAATCACGATCAGCGCATCCGGCTGCAGCGTCCTGATCTCATCCAAAACAGCCCGATAGTTCCGGATAAAATACTCCACATCAGCCGTTCCTATCTCATTGATACCTACCATGATATAGATCTTTCCATACTGGCGTTCCGTCAATGCTTCCCTTACCGTTTCATTGTGTCCGCTTGTAGTAACCTTCGTATTCATCATATTGTAAATCGTCATGGATACCTTGGCAAGAAAATCCGCCTCCTCCAATCCGGCGTATTCATATACCCCCTGCATCCGCGAATCACCGATAAAGACGGCATCCGCAAAATAAGCATCATCCACTGCCGCAAATACCGGCTGAGGAATTTGTGCCGCTCCATCGACCGGATTCTCCACATCGCCATACATCAGATACTCCTCCAGGAAGGAATACTGCAGCAGATGCTCCGCATCATATTCCGCCGTCAGACGTTCATCCCCCGCCATACGCTCATACTCCATGATCTCCTGTAATCCCCAATGAGCATTCTCTTCGTCAAACCCGGCCGATATCAGCCAGGAAGAATGATGCAGTCGGTATTCATCCCAGGAAAGACCGGCAGTCTCCACTGTTCCAGCAGGAAACACCTTCCATGGGGCAATGCCATCCCGTATGGCCAAGACCGCCAATGCCACTTTTTCACCATATCCCTGCACCATAACATTGCTGTAACCCATACGGGAAACCCATATGCCATAGCCCTGCAGGAAACATATCGTAAATACGATCAAAACAGCCAAGGTAATGCCATTTCGCTTCATTTTTTTTATTTTTAATTTATGATTCTCTGCCAGTTCCATAAATCTCTTCCCAATCCATAATACATTATAACGCCAAATCAAATCCATGCCTATACAATTTATCTAAGGAAGGATTTCATCAGCATTTCGCTAAAATTTATAATACAGGAACGGATTGTCCATTCCAAGCGCCAGACAATACAGGCACAGCAGGAAAATCACATATGCCGCCAGTGTCCCATATCTGCTCCTCTGGATCAGCACAAGGCTTTTCCTCACTTTAGGCACGCAGATCAGGATGGATACCATAAATAACAGCGCATACGTCTTTCCATAACGAAGATAATCCGTTGGATTGATATTTTGCACATAATCCATCTTCACAAACGGGAACATCCTGTTCAGATAGACCGCAAGCCTGTCAGGTTTCGTAATGGCAAATACCACCCACGATACCGGTATCAGGAACAGCATATAAATTCTGGCAAACACCCTTGATGCATCCAGATGTTTTTTCAGGAACAGCTTTTCCAGCATGATAAAGACAAACCAGCCTAATCCCCAGAAAATAAAATTCCAATCAGCGCCATGCCAGAAACCGGTCACCGCCCAGACGACCAGAAGATTCCTGATCATACGCACCCTACCGCAGCGGCTGCCGCCCAGCGGAAAATAAAGATATTCCCGAAACCATCTGCCCAGCGTGATATGCCATCTCTGCCACAGCTCCGTCACACTTTTGGAAGCATAGGGATCCCTGAAATTCTCCGGCAGATGAAATCCCAGCATTTTTCCAAGTCCTGCCGCCATAACAGAATAACCGAAGAAATCAAAATAGATCTGGAACGAGTACGCCCATGCCCCCATCCACGCAAGCGGCGTAGAGATGCTTTCATAGCCGATCCGTTCTATATCTGTCCAGAGGATGCCGATCTGATTGGCGATCAACACTTTAAAGCCCATCCCCAGGATAAAAAGCTTCAAACCATGATCAAATCCCACGATCGTCGTACGGCGGTCCNNACAGCCGCTTTTTTACCTCCGTATATTTTACGATCGGACCCGCTACAAGCTGCGGAAACATCGTGATATAGGAACCAAGACGCAAAAAGTTTTTCTCCGCCGGATAACTGCGCCGGTAAACATCGATCACATAGGAAAGGATCTGAAAAGTATAAAAGCTGATGCCAATCGGAAGGGGCAGCGATTCTTCCGAAATGACCGGCAGCGTGATCCATGTTACATTAAATACCTTATATAATAAAATGTTTATATTTAAGGCAAAAAAACCACAGTATTTAAAGAAAAACAGAATTCCCACGTCAAATACAACCGTAAAAGCAAATAACGCTTTCCTGGCTTTTACATAAGCAGGCTTTCCATAAAGATAATCCAAGCCCTGCGCAAGCAGATAATTGACAACAACAGAACCCGCTATCAAAAAAACATAGACCGGCTCGCCAAATGCATAAAAGCACAGGCTTCCCACCAGCAAAACAAAATTTTTTAAATTAATGCTAAAACTTTTGTTTTGTGGAATGATATAATATATAGCCAAAAAAATCGGCAGAAAATACAGTATAAACTCTAAACTGGAAAAAACCATTTCATTTGTATCCTTCTGTGCTGAGCAGGTAAAATATCTGCATTTTTCGATTTTAGTTGCGTTAGCTCTTGACATAGTATCCAATACTATGTTATAAAATATCTAATATATAGTTTTGATAACTACATCATGTATTATTGTAATACAATTCATCGATAGGCGCAAACCAAATGAGTGGCCGCTTCCGTATTTTTGTACTATATATCAAATATTTAATATGTTTTCAAGGAGTTGTAAGCCATGTTGTATGAAATCATTACCGATTCCGCCAGTAATCTGACAAAAGACCTGACTGACAGATATCATATCCATGTTATCTCTTATACCGTTAACATAGACGGAAAAGATTTTCTCTGCTATGACGAGAACAGGGATTTTGACGCCACAGGAAAAGATTTTTATGACCGGATGAGAAAAGGCGCTGCCGTTTCCACATCTCTGATAGATTCCGACAACTTTTCCAGATGTTTTGAACCGTTTCTGGCGGAAGGCAGGGACATTGTATTTGTCAGCATTTCCAGCGGCATCTCCGGCACATCCCAGGCAGCAAAGATCGCGGCAGATGACCTGAAAGAAAAATATCCTGACCGGCGCATCGCCGTCATTGATACATTATCCGCCTCTCTCGCTGAAGGGCTCTGGGCAATCAGGATCGCCGAGCTGCGTGAACAGGGTTCCTCCATCGACGAAGTCCTTTCTTACTTTGAACGTGAAAAGATGAACATGAACCAAATCTTTACTGTCGGCGATCTGAAATATCTGAAGCGCGGTGGTCGTATTTCCGCGGCGGAAGCTGCGATCGGCAGCCTTCTTTCCATCAAACCCGTCTTGAAGGGCAATGAACTCGGAAAGATCGTCGTACATGAAAAAGTCCGCAGCCGCCAGCGATCCTTACAGGCGCTTGCCGACCATACGATCGCCCGTCTGGTCAATCCGTCAGAAAACTATGTTGCCATCGCCCATTGCGACGCACAGGAAGACGCGCAATTCGTCGCCGACGCGATCCGCGCCAAATGCCCCGTAAAAGAGTTCATCATACGCTGCTATGACCTCTGCACCGGCGCGCATGTAGGTCCCGGAACGATCGCCATCTTTTTCTTCGGTCAGGACCGGCGTGACTGGACAAAATAACTTCTTTTTATACTTCATCTTTTATTATCTTTTCATCTAAAAACATCTTACCGCGTCAGAAGCTTCTCCACGCGGTAAGATATTTTTGATCACATTTTTAATCATATGCTGATACTCTCAATCAATCTTCCCACGAGCTTTGCAGCTGATCGCCATTGAAATAGAATCCAGAAGATCCGCAACCACCTTCTCCCGCGGCGGCAGATAAATACATCTGGAAAATGCCTCTACCATCCCTTCCGGCACATCATAAAGTTCAATAAACTCACGCCATTTCAGATCAGTGCCGCACTGTCCCCTGCGGACTACTTCCATAATGCGTATGGCATCCTCCTGCCTGAGACCACTGTCCCGCAGAAGCTCATAGACATCTTCCTGCGCAAACAGCGGATATTGCAAAAACCAATCCTGCTCATAAAGGCAGGTCCCCTTCTCCAGATCATAGGAAACATATTTCAGGGAAAGCGTGTCCGCCATCTGCCAGAAATTCTTTGGCTTAAACTCCAGAAACAGCTTTCTGCCAAATACGGAATCCTGAACCTCCGCAAGCTCCTGCCATGTCAGCTGCCTGAAATCTCTGGGGCGTATGCCGTGTTCCTTTAACATCTGATTGATCCATATCGCATTGACGCAATAAAGCCAGTAGCCTTCCTGCCTGCGCTTTATGATATATTTGTATCCTCGATTTCTCACCAATCTTCTCCTCAAATCCGTGTCTTGTCCACACATTTTCTATTATACACGATTTTCAGAGAAATGGTATCCCTTTTTCATATATTTTGTGTTTTATTTTTCAGAAACCACATTTTATTGTGTTTAGCGTATAGATTTCTTATTTCCTGCACATGAGAAAATCCCTATCTCCCGAACATGATTTTCTTCATCATGGCAAACTGCTGCCTCGTTTTTTCATTTTCAGACGGAAAAGCAAGCAGACGATCCAGATACCCCTGACGCGCCGCGATCTTCCNNTGCTGACGGGATAGACCAGCTCAAATGCCATGGAGATCATCCCCACAACATAATCCACCGGCGTCTTTCTGATCTCCCTGGGCGTCGCCTGACGCTGCTTAAAATTATCCATCACAGCTTCCGACACCTCCGCCTGCATCAGTTCCTCTTTTGAGATATGATAGATATCCTCAAGAGGCGTTTCGCAATTGACCCGGAAAATATCGATCTTATCTGCATCTCTCAAGATCCGGCAAAATACCTTTGTCCGTTCATCCAATCCTTCCGGGATCCGATAATCGCTATGACAAGCGATCGCCGCGCGGATCACCCCGACATCCGGATCTTCAGGCTCCGCCGTGATGAAGCTCGTCAGCATCCCCTCCCCAAATAATATCCCGATTCCAAGCGCGGCATGAGAAACGGACTCCGCGTCAATCAAGGTATGATACCGCTTCACCTGTTCAAATCTCCCAATATCATGAAGCATCCCGATCAGCCATGCCAGGTCGATATCCTTCTGCACGGATGCCTTCTCCTGTATTTTGTCCATGCCAAACAGATCGCACGCTATTTCTTCGCACAATTCGCTCACCTTATATGTATGAAGGATCTTAAGACGTATCTGGGGATCCTCCGCATCATAATGCCTCACGTATTCCGCAAAGACCTTTTTCACTTTTTCACGATCGATCTTCAACATATGGCCTCGCTTTTATTGTGCAGCAATGGCAATTCATCGCAGGCACGATAATATTTCTAATACCAAAATTTTCACAATGTCAAACTATGCAAAAGAATTTGTGCGCGCTCCTTGCGCCAAACATGAAAATGAGCCTC
>DLOQ01000077.1:307-22337 GCA_002479655.1 Lachnospiraceae bacterium UBA7480 | reverse complement strand
GCGCAAAAGTCGCTTGCACAAGCTTCTTTTGCGCAGTTTGACAAGCAACATTTATTAAGTAGGTTTTTCGCCCTACACTCTAATCTACAACAACTATATACTAATAACCGTCAGGGTTATTTTTCTGCCAGTTCCAACTGTCCGCGCACATATCTTTGAGTGTGTACTCCGCCTTCCATCCAAGCTCACGCAGCNNGCAATATCCCCTGCCCTTCTGGGTAATATCTCATACGGGATCTTCACGCCGGAAGCCTCCTCAAAGCTCTTCACCACATCCAGCACGCTGTAGCCCTGACCGGTGCCCAGATTATAAATGCAAAGCCCTGCCTTTTCTTCGATCTTCTTTAACGCCTTTACATGTCCCCTTGCCAGATCGACCACATGGATATAATCCCTGACTCCTGTGCCGTCCGGCGTATCATAATCGTCGCCGAATACGCCAAGCCGTTCCCTCTTTCCCACAGCCACCTGCGTAATATAAGGCATCAGATTATTCGGGATGCCATTGGGGTTTTCTCCGATCCTGCCGCTCTTATGCGCGCCGATTGGATTGAAATAACGCAGCAGCACCACATTCCACTCCGGATCCGCCGTCTGGATATCCGTCAGGATCTGCTCCAACATGGATTTTGTCGTTCCGTAAGGATTCGTGCATTTCTTCAAAGGGCTTTCTTCCGTCACCGGCACGCTGTCCGGATCGCCATATACCGTCGAGGAAGAGGAAAAGATAATATTCTTGACATCATGTTTTCGCATAACATCCACCAGCGTCAGTGTGCCCGTAATATTATTATCATAATATTCCCACGGTTTTTCAACGGATTCTCCCACAGCCTTTAAGCCGGCAAAATGGATGCAGCTTTCTATCTTTTCCTTGGCAAACACTTCCTCCAGCGCTTCCCTGTCCCTGATATCCGCCTGATAAAAGACGACAGGCTTTCCGGTGATCTCCTCTACCCGTTTTAATGCGACCGGAGAAGAATTGCTCAGATTATCGATCACCACAACCTCCCTGCCCGCCTCAAATAATTCTACTACCGTATGGCTTCCTATAAAGCCGCTTCCACCTGTTACCAAAATTGCCATCTTAAGCCTCCTTGCTGCGACTGTTTTTTATGATCCAGGTTTTGGCGCAGCTCAAAACCTGCAGGTTAAAAAATAAAGTTTTTCAACCTTTTTGCTCCTCGTCTTTTTTATTAAAATTTTCTATTAATTATCATTTTACCATCAATCCATTTTTCAATCTATATTTATTATATCGTATCAACAATTGACCTGATCATGTTATATGCGCCACAATATAAAAGCGGATATGAGTTACTTCCGTATGTACGATTCTCTTTTTTATCATATGATACCAATACACACCATTGGTCACCGTCAGAAATCGCCGGATTATAATAATCATCTCTCCAGATAGGCATAAAAGAGATGGCGCAGGCAAGTCTGAGATTCATTTGCTGTTCCTCTGAAAAGCTGTCTTCCTTATGAGTTATAAGCCTTCCGTCATAATCATAATAATTTACTTCAACCAGATTATCAACAAAATCAAACTTATATTCTGCCAACACTACACCCCATCCCATGGAACTATAGTTCAGCGTTCTCATTTGAAAGGCCATCACCGTACAGAAAATCAGGGATAGCAAGTAAAACGCAATAAATAAAAGTAAAACTCTTATAATGACTCTTTTTAATTTTGTCCTACGCATGCGCGTTACCTCCCGAATTATCAATCCATTCATGACAGGCTTCGAATTTATATATCAGAAAGATGATTCCGAAAAGGGCATTTTGTAATGATCTATTTTTCCTTTATTATTTCAATGCTTCAATTACCTTAATTATTTCAATTCTTCAAGCAGACAGATCAAAAACCGATAGACCCGTTCCGTGGAAGAAATGCTGAGACGTTCCTTCGTCGTATGGACATCCCGCATATCCGGTCCGATGGAAATACAGTCAAGACCTTCTATCTTCTCCGCGAAAAAGCCACATTCCAATCCTGCATGGATCGCCTGTACCACCATTTCCTTTCCATACATCTTCTGATAGAGTCCGCATACCGCATCACGAAGCGGCGACTGCGGCTGATATTCCCATCCCGGATAGACGCCCTTGATAGTCCACGCTGCGTGATAAGCGTCGCAAAGCAAGATCATACGTTCCAAAAGCTCTTCTTTCTTGGATGCCACAGAGCTTCGCACGGCATATCCGAGACTTGCCGTCTGATCGTCCATGGTAAGCGTGCCGAGATTTAAGGAGGTTTCCACAAGTCCGCTGACAGCGGGGCTCATTTCACAGATCCCTCTGGGCATGGTCTGAATCAAAGACATCAGTTTTTTAGCGCACTTGTCTTCTATCGCACTGCAGACAGCCGTCTCAGCCTGTCCGACATCCGCCGGAGCCGGTCCGTCATCCGCTGATCTAAACTCCATGACTGCATCCGAATCCCGAAGTCTGGATTCTCCAAGGATGATTTTCTGCCATTTCAAAAATTCCTGATACGCCATCCCATAGGAAGCCTTTTCAATCAGAAGCTCCGCACATGCTGCATTCGGAATGACATTGTCCTTCTTACCGCCGTCGATCCTCAGAAGATGTACTCCCTCCTGCTTCATAAGTCCATGGAGCACTCTCGCCATCAACAGATGTGCATTGGCCGTCCCTTTATGGATCTCCGAACCGGAATGACCGCCCTGCAGCCCCAAAATGGACAGATGACAGTTGATCCCCTCATATTCCTGAAACTGTAATGGATAGTTAATCTGAAAGCTTGCGCCGCCTGCGCATCCCGCAAGAAGATATCCTTCTTCCTCAGAATCCAGATTAATCAGCCGCTTTGCACGGCATATCGAAAGATCGATCCCGCTTGCGCCATCCATGCCGACCTCTTCCTCCACCGTGACCACCACTTCAAGCCTCGGATGCTTCAGCGTATCAGAGGAAAGGATCGCCAGCGCATAAGCAACCGCAATCCCGTCATCCGCGCCTAAGGAAGTACCCTTTGCGTAGATCTGATCGCCATCAACAGCAAGCCGCAGACCCTCTGTCCTCATATCAATATCACAGTCCCTGTCGGAAACGGCCACCATATCCATATGCCCCTGCATCATGACAGGAGGAGCCGTCTCATATCCCTCTGTCGCTTCCTTGATCATGATCACATTCCCAAGCTTGTCCTGCTGATACTCAAGTCCCTTCTTCTTAGCAAACTCCACCAGATAATCACTGATCGCCGCCGTATTGCCCGAACCATGCGGGATATTGCAGATCTCCTCAAAATATTGAAATACCTCTTTCGGTTCCAGATTCCCTAAAATTGCCATTTTCCGTCTCCTGCATATCTTCTTCGTTTATTCTTACTATTTTTGATTATATCACATTACATGCTGATACAAAATATAAAAATCTACGATTTCTTAACCCTTTAAATTTATACTATGCGCGTTTTTCTCCGTCCGGTCCCACACCCTGCTTGGCTGTGCCTTAAATGTCGGGCATCTCCAAAGCAGCGTTTTTAATGCCTTCCAGTTAAATGGCGCCAGCGGCCACAGATAACTCTTATGGCTGAAGGTAGGCGTCGTCACGGTTGACAAAAGAACAAGCGCCAGCCCGATCCAGAAACCGACAGGTCCGAAAAATCCCGTTGTCAGGATCAAAAAGAGCCGGTAGATCCTGATACCCTCTCCAAACTCGATACTCGGCAGGGACATCGTAGCCAGCAATGTCAATGCCGCATAAAATATCACTTCCACCGATGCCCAGTTCAACTGTACCGCGATATCTCCAATGATCAGACCGCCCACGATGGACATGGCACCGGAGAACCGGCTGGTGGAATGAGCCGACGAATACCGGAACAGATCCAGCCCGAAATCCACCGCAAGCACATAGAAAAACAGCCGTTCCTTTGTCAACGGCTCTGTCTCCATCAGCTTGATCTGATCCGCCAGCTCCGGATAAAACCCTGCGATCAGCATCAATACCGGAAGAAGCAAAAGACTGATCCATACGCAGGCAAACCGCATCCACCTCAGATAATTGCCAACCAACGGACTTTTATAATAATCCTCCACATTCTGTGTAAACTGAAAGATCGTCGTAGGCAGGATGATGACAGACGGCGTATTATCCACAATGATGATCAGGTGTCCTTCCATCAGATAGCTGCATGCCACATCCGGCCGTTCCGTCACCTGAACCACAGGCAGCGGATGATACCAGCGCTTCCTTAACAGGAGCTCTTCAAGACTTTTCGTGCCCATCGTAAGGGAAGACACCGTGAGGTGGTTGATCACCTCTTTTACTTCCTCCAAAAGCTGTTTCTCCACCAGTCCACCGACATAGGCAAGCGCCACATCCGTCTTAGAATCCGTCCCCACGCTCATGATCTCAAACGTCAGATGATTACTCCTGATCCGTCGTCTGATCAGATTCGTATTAAACAGCATCGTTTCCACGAATCCATCTCTGGAGCCCCTTGTCACTTTCTCCACATCCGGCTCCTCGATCCCTCTGGTGGGATAAGTACGCACATCGAGAATTACCGCCTGAGCACAGCCATTTAAAAAAAGCGCCGTCGGACCGCTGACAATATTTTTACATATGGTATCCCAATCATCGCACAGCTCCGTCTGCACATATCCAATCTTAGATGCCGCAAATCTTTGGATGCTTTCAAGCAGTTCCCCCTCTTTACTGGAAAATTCCGACTGTATCGAAAGATATGCAGGATTTTGCAGATAGCCGAACAGCTTTTGCAGGGTATCCGTCTTACACATCCCATTGATGCCGACCCAGTACGCATCCACTCCGCACAGCGTCATTTCCCTTGTCACAATATCAAAACTTTTACCGATCGGAAGCTTTTCTTTCAATACCGCAATATTTTCTTCCAAATGCACAGACAAACCCATAGGATCCTCCTAAATACCAAACACTTTTTCATTATCCACAGTATTTCCATCTATTGACATCTCATACTTAAAAATATGCGTCGCCGTCATTTGCCTAAGCAAGACAGCAACGCATATTTTCGCTTTATTGTAATACCATATTTGATTTTGGAAACACTGACGAAAGCTTTCCCACGCCGGATCTACACTTTGAAGGGTCAACCTCTTACTGCACCTGCGTCACAACTCCCACTTCATTGATCGCAAATACGCCTCCGGCCGCTTCGATCACTGTATTGGCAAGCATATATTCCGTCGCGGGATCAAAGTAATACATTTGTCCATCTATCGTCACAAATCCCGTCATCAGATGTCCATCCTCAGGCGAGCAATATTTTATGCCGACGCCATCACTTAACATCCCCTTAAACAAGGCTCCCGTCACCGGCTCAAAATAGAACTTGCTCTCTCCGATCTTCACCCAGCCTGCCTGCATCTTTCCGTCAGCCGGATCAAAATACCATGTATTGCCATCCTTCGTCAACAGTCCGCGATGCATAGCGCCGGTCTCCGGATTGAAATAATACCTGTCAGCGCCAATCTGCAGCATTCCTGTCATACGGACACCGTTCTCAGGATTGAAGTAGAACTGCTCTGCGCCTATGGTAACCAGTCCCGTCATCATCTTTCCTGTTGCGGGATCAAAACAGTATGTGTTCTTATCCAGTGTCATCCAGCCAAGCTGCATTACGCCGGTATCCTTATTCAGATAATATACGCCGTCCGGTAACGTCAGCCATCCATACTGCATAACGCCTTCCTGGCTCATGTAAAACTTCATGCCCTCCAGAGCAACCCAGCCGGACTGTCTCTTTCCTTCTGCATTGAAGAAATAAGTATTGCCGTCAATCTTCTTAAAGCCGATCGTCATCAATCCGTTATCATCAAAATAATAGGTCTGACCATCCTCCGCATACCAGCCGTGATGCATATGACCGTCCGCTGCAAAATAATATGTCATTCCCTCTCCCGCACGGCACCATCCTGTAAACATGATACCATCCGCGCCAAAGAGATAATGTTCCCCGTTAATTGCAACCAGTCCGGTACGGG
This sequence comes from Lachnospiraceae bacterium UBA7480, assembly GCA_002479655.1. GTDB lineage: Bacteria > Bacillota > Clostridia > Lachnospirales > Lachnospiraceae > NK4A136. The sequence goes on along the minus strand of DLOQ01000077.1, from coordinate 16,326 downwards.
TCACGCCGTCATCCCCAAAATAATAGGTATGGTTATTGATCTGCTGGAATCCCGTCCGCATCGCGCCGTCTTCCCCAAAATAATAAACAGGACCTCCCAGATTCTGCCAGCCTGTCAGCCGCAGCCCCTGCTCATTACAGAAATACTTCGCGCCGTTATAATCGATCCAACCCTTCTGCCAGCGATAATTATTATAGAAATAAACACCGTTGCCACGCTGTGAAAATCCATAAGGTATCAGGAAAGAAAAATCCTTATACTGATAATCCATATCCACATTGCCGGCAATCCCCGGTACGCTTCCTTTTGATGTATACTGCCAGAACGCGGGAACCTGCGCATAAGTACACGCTGATGCGTACTGTGCTACCCATTTATCATAACCAACCGGACCAATCTTGTTTGTAAACCAGTTTGTATTGGAATATACCATTGGATAATATCCGGCGTTTTCCACCGTCGCACAGAATACGTTCGCGATTGCTGCCAGCATTTCAGGTGAAAGCGGCTTTTGGCAGGAATCCTCAATATCGATCACCACCGGAAAACTAACCGTGTAATTCTGCAGCAGATTCACCAGTATCGACGCTTCCGCTGCCGCCGCTTCCGGCGTGGTTGCATAAGAATACACATAAACGCCGGTACGAATGCCGACTGCATTGGCGCCTTTGATATTCCTGTCAAAATAAGGGTCAACACCACTATAAGAGCTGTATGCCTTAATAAATGCAAATGTGATGCCGCTTGCCCGTACCGCATTCCAGTCGATATTGCCCTGATATTTTGACACATCGATTCCGACAGCCCCTGCCTGGCTTGCATTGACAGCAGCTTCGGACTTCAAGGAAAACATCGGGAACATCAGTACGATGATCAGAAGCAGCGCCAGCATCCGATTCAGGCGCGTTAATCTTAAGGTCTTCTTCATACTATGTACCTTCCTCTCTTTTTTCTTACGCTTTGGCAATGATTCCTCCTGCGTATTAACACATCCATTATCATATCTTCCGGCTTTCATGGTTCACCACCAGCTTACAGATATGTATTTATATTCTACTTCATAATCCCCCTATGATGCAAGCTATTTCTCCTGCCACTTTCTGTCAACCTCCACCTGTGCCAGTATGATAGCAGTAAACATAATCATACATCCTGTCAATTCCCGCAGGCTCATATCTTCCTTTAGGATCACCCATCCGGCAATCACGGAAAATACGGATTCCAGACTCATCAAGAGAGAAGCCACGGTCGGATGCAGCCCCTCCTGCCCTATGATCTGTAAGGTATATGCCACCCCGCAGGAGAGAAACGCCGCATAAAGGATCGTGATCCATGCATCCCACGCGGCAAATCCCGACAGCCAAAGACTTACGCTTTCCCACGTATGCCCCATTTCTATCAGAACGGTCGGAAGGATCCCTAAGATACCGCAGGTAAAGAACTGAATGCAGGACATCCTTACACCGTCAACCTTTGGCGCAAAATGATCCACCACAATGATATGAAACGAAAAACAAAGCGCACACAACAGCACCAGACCATCCGATAATTGTAAGCGAAAGGGACCATTTATGCAAAGAAGGTAAAGCCCCAGAACTGCCAGCGCCACTCCTGCCCAGAGATTCCATCTGCACTTTTTATGAAAGAAAAGACCGATGATCGGAACCAGCAGGATATAACAGGCAGTGAGAAACCCCGCTTTTCCGGCAGACGTACCCAGATAGATCCCCATCTGCTGAAAGCTGCTGGCGACAAACAGGATCGCGCCGCAGCTGATGCCGCCCAGCAGAAGCTCCTTCCTCTGTTCCTTTATCGCCGGTCTGCGCGCAGACGGCTTCACATGATCCATAATAACAATCACGGGAAGCAGTGAGATGCCCCCTAAGATCATCCTGACGCAATTAAATGTATATGGTCCTACCGCATTCCCTCCGGCGCTCTGGGCAACAAATGCGATGCCCCAGATAAAAGCCGTCAGAAGCAACAGAAATGAATTCCTGAACTTTGTGTTTTTCATCTTCCGATCTATTCTTAGGTTATTACAATTTTCCACCCTTAAGCCCTGACAAGGCATTTTGATTTAAGATATTCGTCTCAAAAGAAAAGGTCAACGCCTCCTCCTCACGTCTGCGTTTCAAGGCAAGCTGTATCATCCGGTCCAGCAGCTCCTTATAAGAGACACCCACAGGCTCCCAAAGATAAAATGCCAGCGAACCCGGAATTGTATTGATCTCATTAAAATACAAGCTGTCTGTCTCTTCATCGATCATAAAATCAATCCTCGCAACTCCGTTACATCCTAACGCTTTAAAAGACTTTACAGCCATATCCCTGATTTCTTCCCTTTTCTCCGCGGATAACTCTGCGGGAATCTTTCTGGACACGCCCGCCATCCCCTTAGATGCGCCATTCTTGGAACCTGCCATATACTTATCCTCATAACTGAGAATATCCTTGGAATGTAACGGTTCCTCACATTCCGAAGCCGCGGCGTCATTTTCATCGCCAAGCACAGAACAATTGATCTCACGAAGATTGCTGATCGCATGTTCTATCAGTATTTTTCTTGCATAGGTAAATGCGCCGTCGATGGAACGGATCAGCTCCACACGGTCATTCGCCACGCTGATCCCCACGCTGGAGCCCAGATTCAGCGGCTTCANNCATCCACGCTGGAACCCAGATTCAGCGGCTTCACGATCGCCGGATAGCCGATACTTTCCTCCGTCTGTTTTACGATCCCATCTACATCAGCATAATCCGAAGTCGTAAAGCATTTACAATCAAGCACCGGCACCCCTTGATCCTTCAGGATCATCTTTGTTACATATTTATCCATGCCCACGGCAGACGCCGTCACATCACAGCCGACAAACGGAACTCCGACCGTCTTCAGATACCCCTGAAGCGTACCGTCCTCCACGTTGGTTCCGTGCACGATCGGAAATACGATATCAATCTCCACAGGCTTTTTGCCGCCAAACCGCTTTGCCGGATACGGCATCAGGCGCGCCGCGCCGTCCTCCTTAACCAGGATCACCCTCTGCGACTCCGCCAGCAGCTTTTTAATATCCTGATAGGCTTCGATCTTACCGATCCCTTCTCCTATGTACATCTCGTTTGTCTTATCAATATACACCGGTATGATCTCATACTTTTCCGGATCCATGCTTAAAATCGCCTGGATAGCGGAAATAATTGATACCTCATGCTCCACGCTCTTTCCGCCAAACATAACTGCTACTCTTGTCTTCATGCTTTTCCGCCTTTCTGCAAATTCCTCATTATCTATAAAAATATTTGGTAATTGTAAAACAATTACTTTATTATTTTTCGTTCCGCAAAATCAATAATTATCCGGCAAATCGTTCTCCAACAGAATATACTTATGCCCATCGTCTTTAATGCTGTATGCATAGGCAATCGCATCCTTCAAATTGTCATACATAAGACACTTCTTCTCATCAAAGCCGTTTTCCAACGCGCCCTCCCGGATCGGTCGTACATGCTCCCTGCCGACCAGCAGGATATAATCGCAGCACTTCGCCGCATAAGTGCCGAATTTATAATTATACGAATCTTCTTCCCTGCCCAGCTCCACCATTCCAGGCGTAATCAATATCCTGATTCCGTCAAACATGGCAAGCGTCTCCACTGCAGCTTTAGAGCCGACGGGATTAGAATTGTAAGCATCATCAATGATCGTCACATTACCCTGCTCCAACATCTGCATCCTGTGCGGGATCGGCTGTAATCTCCTGACCGGAACTTTTAATTCCCTTAAAGAGATTCCAAGCGTATGCGCCACCGCGATCGCACCGATAATGTTGATCACGTTATGCTCTCCCACAAGCCTGGTCTGAAAGGTCTCTGTCACGCCATCAGGCGCAGTCACATCAAATTCCGTGCCCAGCTGCGACAGACGAAGATTCCCTGCCCGATAACCTTCACCGGAGGACTGATTCCTGTAGAATATGACCTTCCGATCCCCCATGACCGCCGACTGCTCTTTCTGTTTCCCTTCCTTTGATGATCCTTCCTTTAATGATCTTTCTTCTAATGCTCCTTCTTTGCCTGCTTCTGTTTTATGATAACGTCCGCTTCTTTCAACGATCCACTCATTATCGCCATTCAGGAATAAAAACCCGCCTTCCGGCAGCGCATCCGCCAGCTCAAATTTCGTATCGACAATATGCTCCATCCCCCCAAATGTCTCCAGATGCTGCGGTCCGATGGAGGTGATCACACCATGCGCCGGATGAACGTTCTCGCAGATCTCTTTGATGTCGCCTACATATCTTGCACCCATTTCACATACAAAGAGCTCGTGCGTCAGCTGCAGAGATTCCCGTATCGTCTTTACTACGCCCATAGGAGTATTGTAGCTTTCGGGCGTCACAAGTACATTAAAATGCCCCTGTAATAATGTCTGCAGATAAAATTTTACGCTGGTCTTTCCATAGCTTCCGGTCACGCCGATCACCGTCAGTCCGGATGCCTGTTTCAGCTTCTTCTTTGCATCATTGATAAAATACCGATTGACCGCCTTCTCGATCGGACGGTTGAGCACATTGACAGGGATCAGAAGGATTGCCTGCAATGGAATCAGCAGTCCCATAACCGCAGGCAGATATGGATAGCCACAAAAATAAACCACCAAAATGATCACAATCAGATTTATGATCAGATCCGTAATGATCAGTCTCTGTACTCTTTTCGTAAATACAAGCTTTTTCTTGACATTGCTTTTCCTTAAATAATTGTAATACTTAATGGCAGCCAGCCAGCAAAGGCAAAGGACGATTCTCAGCCAGTCTGCCGGAAATATCATCAGAACAGCGCCCGCCAATCCCGGCAAAATAAGCATCAGCTGCTTCCTTGGGTTTTTTCTGATCCATGCCCTCTGCTCATTGTTCTTATAGCCGTTTAACTGAAACATATGGAGATTATAGCGCATCACCAGATAAAATACGGGGATCGCCAATATAACGCTTATGATCACTTCTGCCAATTGCAGCAAATCCTGATTCCTCCTCAAAACACATACTTACCTAATACGAAAATATGACTTCATGATCCCCGCGAACTGCCCCGGTTTCTCTAAAAAGCAGAAATGCCCCGTCCCCGGAATGACCGCCAGCCCTGCATCCGGAATCCGTTCCTCCATCAGCTTTGCATCCGCGATCGGCGTTGCGGTATCCATATCTCCCCAGATCAAAAGCGTCTCCTGCCTGATCTTGGGAAGCAGCTCCGTCAGGTCTTCATTGACCGCCTTTACCATGCATTGACGCATCATCGGCGTGGCGTTGCGATAATCCTCGGAACCCTGCCTGCTTTTCCATTCGTCGATCAGTTCCGGGCAGATCTTATAGATCAGCTTTAGATTGACGATTTTTTTTAACATCTTGTAACGCCTGATCTTCATCTTCTGCCGCCACGTCCTTTTTGGCAGGATACCTGCGCTGTCCACCAGAACGATCCTGCTGATCTTCAACGGAAGATCTTCCCTTGCAGCAAGCTTTATGATCACCCTGCCGCCGTAAGTNNTCCGTAAGAATGTCCAAGCAGCACCGCTTCACTGATCTTCAGCGCATCCATCAACTTCAGGAAAAAATCAGCATACGCATCCACATCCCATGCTTCCCTCGGTTCCTCACTTGCGCCAAATCCCGGAAGATCAAACTGCACAACTCTGTATTGGCTGCTGATACATGCCGCAACCGAATCATATGCCGAAAACTCCGTCCCCCAGCCCTGCAGGATGACTACTGTCTCTTCGCCTTCTCCCGTGATCTTATAACTGATCTTATAACCATCTACTACGATTTCCATCCATTTATTCCCCATATCATAACAATTGACCGGCCAAGATGTCTGCGCATCCTTACTCCAATGAGGTTTGCATAACNNCAAAAATGATTTCATTTATGATGTTTTTGGGACATAGATGTGCAAACAACGAGTTATGTAAACCGGAGCGGCCGCACCCGAATACCTCTTCACAACATAGAGCTATAGTCAGCCACCAACATTTTGACTATAGCTCTTGTGTTCATCCAGATATCCTCTTTTATTTTACGACAAAGTTTACAATCTTCCCCGGCACATAGATTTCCTTTACAACCGATCCCTGACTTAAGAATTCCGCAACCTTCGCATCCTCCTTAGCCGTCTGAAGAGCTTCTTCCTTTGTTGCCTCTGCAGCGATCTTTACCGTACCACGAAGCTTGCCATTGACCTGTACGCCGATCTCTATTACCGCATCTTTTGTCTTCTCTTCATCATATGCAGGCCATGCCTGTTGTGATAAAAATCCTTCTCCGCCCATCGTCTCATAGATCTCTTCACAAAGATGTGGAGCAAATGGATTCAACAGCTTGATAAAGATGAGCATTTCCTCCCTGGTCAGCTTCCCTGCCTGATAAACATCATTGACAAGCGCCATCAGCGTTGCAATCGCCGTATTGAACTTCGTCTCCTCGATGTCAGAAGACACCTTCTTGATCGCCTTGTGGAACTTACTTTCCAATTCTGCGGAAGATGCACTGTCATCGATCATATCCGCCATCACGGCAACACGCTCCAGGAAACGCTTGCAGCCCTTTACGGAGCTGTCATTCCACGGAGATGCCGCAGCATAATCGCCCATAAACAGAATATAAGTACGAAGTGTATCTGCGCCATATTCTTCTACAATTTCCAATGGATCGATAACATTTCCTCTGGATTTACTCATCTTCTCGCCGTCAGCGCCTAAGATCAACCCCTGCGCGGAACGTTTTGCATAAGGCTCCGGCGTATTCACCTCACCAATATCATATAAGAAATGATGCCAGAAACGGGAGTAGATCATATGCCTTGTCACATGCTCCATACCACCGTTGTACCAGTCAACCGGCATCCAATAATCAATCTTTTCACGGTCCGCAAAACAATTTTTGTTATGCGGATCCACATAACGGATAAAATACCACGAAGAACCGGCCCACTGCGGCATGGTATCTGTCTCGCGCTTCGCGTCTTTCCCGCATTTAGGGCACTTGCAGTTGACAAAGGAGTCAATCTTCGCAAGCGGTGATTCCCCTTCCTCACCCGGCTCAAAGTTCTCTATCTTAGGCAGTCTGAGCGGCAGCTCCTCATAAGGCACGGGAACGATTCCGCAATCCGGACAATGTACGATAGGGATCGGCTCACCCCAGTATCTCTGGCGGTTAAATGCCCAATCCTTCATTTTAAACTGGATACCCGCGCTGCCGATACCTTTTTTTGTCAATTCCTCGATCATCCGCGCGATAGAATCCTTCTTATTGGTATATCCATTCAGAAAATCAGAGTTGATCATCTCTCCGTCGCCGGTATAGGCTTCCTTATCAATATCGCCGCCCTTGATGACCTCAATGATATCTATGCCAAACTTCTTCGCAAAATCATAGTCCCTCTGGTCATGTGCCGGAACTGCCATGATCGCGCCGGTACCATATCCCATCATAACGTAATCCGCAATAAAGATCGGAATGTTCACGCCATTCACCGGATTGACCGCCTCAATGCCTTCCAGTCTGACACCGGTCTTTTCCTTCACAAGCTGCGTCCTTTCAAATTCCGTCTTCTTGACACATTCCTGACGATACGCCTCTACAGCGTCCATATTTTTGATCTTCGCGGCATGCTGATCGATCAGCGGATGCTCCGGCGCAATGACCATAAACGTAACACCGAACAGCGTATCCGGTCTGGTCGTATAAATCTGTAATTTATCCTCTGAGTCCGCAATCTTGAAATCTACAAACGCCCCCGTGGATTTACCGATCCAGTTGACCTGCTGCTGCTTGATATTTTCCGGATAATCCACTGTATCCAGACCGCTTAACAGTTTGTCCGCATACTCCGTGATCCGCAGATACCATACCGTCTTGGAACGCTGTACAACGTCGCTGTGGCAGATATCGCATTTGCCTCCCTGACTGTCTTCATTGGAAAGCACCACCTTACAGGACGGGCAGTAATTAACCAGCGCCTTATCCTGAAATACCAGTCCCGCATCAAACATCTTCAGGAAGATCCACTGCGTCCAGTGATAAAAATCCTCATCCGTCGTATCTACGGTACGGCTCCAGTCAAAGGAAAATCCGACTTTTCTTAACTGCTCGGAAAATCTTGCAATATTCTGATCCGTAATGATACGCGGGTGGGTAGATGTCTTGATCGCATAATTCTCCGTCGGAAGTCCAAACGCGTCAAATCCGATCGGGAACAATACATTATATCCTTCCATCCGCCTCTTTCTGGCAAGCACCTCCATACTGGAATATGCCTTGATATGACCTACATGCATCCCCGCTCCGCTGGGATAAGGGAACTCAATCAATCCGTAAAATTTCTTACGGCTCTTATCTCCATCCTGCGCGCGGAATATCCCCGCTTCCTCCCATTTTTTCTGCCACTTGGGCTCTATCTTCTTAAATTCATGCCTCATCGCAACTTCTGACCTCCGTATCGTAATGCTTACCTTACGCGGATATTATACTCTTAACCATTCCAATTGTCACGTATTTTCTTATTTTAAACTGTATTTTATGAACATAAGCCATTACTTCACTGACCGGCTGCCGCATCTTCTACTGCAGCAGTTCTATCGCGCGTTCCAGCTGATTATCCGTTGCATCCTCCTTATAAGCATCTGCATCAAACTCCAGTACAATATCCGGCGTAATGCCTACCTTATGAATATCGTTGCCCAGCGGCGTATAATAATGACTCTCTGTCAGCTTGATCGCAGAACCATCGTCCAGCGCGATCAGACGCTGTACGATGCCTTTACCATATGTCGTCGTTCCAAGCAGCGTTCCAATCCCATAATCCTTGATCGCCCCCGCAAGAATCTCCGATGCGCTGGCGCTGCCCCCATTAATCAGCACAACCAGAGGTACNNGTACATCGATACGTCTTGCTCCATCACAGTCATATTCTTTTCGTTCCCCATATTTATCTTCCGTATATACAATCAGACCTTTCGGCAGCAGCATCCTTCCGATCTCTACCACCGCAGACAGATTTCCGCCGGGATTGCCCCTAAGATCCAGGATTAATCCTTCCATGCCGTTGCCTTTTACCATGGCAAGCGCTTCCGCAAACTGGTCTACCGTCACGGCGTCAAATTCTGCAATAGCGATATATCCGATATTCCCCTCCAGCATTTTATATTCCACCGTAGGCGTCTCCACCTTACGGCGCTCCAGCGTCATCGAAAGCTCCTCACCGGTAGAGGGTCTTATAATGGTAAGATCTACCGTAGTTCCCTCCGGACCTTTGATCATACCGGTTACATCGGTCAGGTTCATATCAAATACATCCGTGCCATCTACTTCATAGACATAGTCATCAATCATGATCCCCGCTTCCTCTGCCGGCGTATCGCGGATGATGCCCGTGATCATCGGATATCCGGTAACTGTATCCTTCTTCATATAAGCGCCGATACCGTAATAGATCCCCTCTGTAGAGTTCTGCATGGCGATCCACTGCTCAGGATTATAATATTCTGCATAGGGATCCCCCAGACTGTTCATCAGACCACTGTAAAGTCCGTCAGCAAGGACCTCTTCATCCAGATCCTCCACATAATAATGTTCTATAGCTGCTTTTAATAAATTGATCTTTTCTATGACATCATCATCAAAATCCTCCGAATCAAAATCCGACCGGCCGATACCGTCTGTCCTTCCTCCCAGTCTGCCCGATGTCTGCGCGATGCCCTGCTCATATCCGCCGTTCGCTGTAAAAAGCATCCTTCCGCACAAGACACAGCAGACAATAAACACAGAAATCAACAACCCCGATAATAACCCAATCCAATAGTCTTTTTTATTCATATCCCACTCCACACCTTTCCTGTCATTCTACATTATTTATCCTATTAAAGATAGCTTCTCGGATCCACATACTGTCCGTTCAGACGCACCCCAAAATGCAAGTGATTGCCCGTACTTCTCCCCGTCGTGCCTACCGCAGCGATCTTCTGTCCTCTTGTTACATAGTCTCCGGTCGATACATAGAGCGCGGAGGCATGCATATAAATCGTATATAATTTATCGCCGTGATCAATCATGATATAATTGCCCATACTGGAGGAATAGCCGGAAGCCACCACCCTGCCGTCATATGCCGCCAGGATCGGAGAACCTCCGGGCGCCGCCAAAACCATCCCATTATGGAATTTTTCTATCCCCAGAGTCGGATGCATACGCCATCCAAATGGGTCTGAAATTCTGGTATAGCTCGGCGCCGGCCAGATAAATATGCCGCCGTCATATCTTAATCTTGTTGCCTCTGCCAGAGCTGCCTGGTCTGCAGCAATCTGCGCCTCCAGCGCAGCGATGATTTGATTCTGCTCTGCAATTTCTGCGTCATATTCCCGGATCGCCTGCTCCTTGGTCGCAATATCCGAGTTATATGCAGTGATCTGGGCTTCCTTTTCATCGATCAGGGCATTCAGATTGTTCTGTTCTTCCTGGGCTGCCGCCTTTGCCTCCTCCAACAGCTCCTGCTCTGAAACCAATTCCTGCCTGCATAGTTCCGTATATTCAACTACCAGCTGGTATTCCTCTAATTTATTCCGGTCATAAGCAGACAGCTGCTCGATATAATCCGCTTTATTGAGCATATCCGCAAAGGAATCGGAATTCAGAAGCATCTCCAGATACAGCGTATCCCCTTTTTCATACATAAACTGGATACGTTCTTTCATCGCCTCATACTGATCTGTCGCCACCTGCTCCGCCTGAACCAGTTCTTCCTGCGTCCGCACTATCTCCGCTTCTTTTGCTTCGATCAGTTCATTCAGGGCATCAATATTGCTCTGGATCCCTGCCACCTGGGCATCCAGCTCTGCCACATACCTTGACATCTCATTTCTGGTCGCTGACAAACTATTTACGATACCCTGCAGATTACTGCGCCCGTTTTGAAGTGCCGCTTTCTGATCCTCCAGCCCATCCAGCTCATTTTCCTTTTCGCTGATACTCGCCCGCAGTTCATCTATATAATCGTCATTGTCCGCTTTACTGACCGCGCTGACATTCAAAATCACCAGCGCCGCAATGCAAAGTCCCATCCATAGTCTGTACCTTATCTTCATAAGTACCTCCCCTAAACACGCTGCCTAAACTCTGATATGTCTCTTGACCGTTACATAGCTTCCGATAAATCCAATCCCGATCCCCACGCCCAGCGAAATAGGCACCAGATAATGAAATACCTCTCCCACCGGCACAAATGCTAAAAGCTTGGTCAGAACCGAAAAATTCTCTATAATATATGCAAGCATCTCATTATACAAAAGATAGATAATGCCCAGCGGCACCAGAGAACCCAATGCGCCGATGATGATCCCTTCAATCACAAACGGCGACCGCACAAAGAAATCCGTCGCGCCGATATATTTCATAATCGCGATCTCATCCTTTCGGACGGAAATACCGATCATGACCGTATTGGAGATCAGGAAGATCGATACTGCCAGCAGGATCCCGATCATGCCGATCGACACATAGGCAACCAGTGAATTGACACCCATTAAAGTATTCGCAGTCACTTCCGAACGATTGACGCGCCTGACATCTTCAATCCCCTCCAGATAAGCAACCAGCTCCGCCTGCCGCGATACGTCATTTAAGTAAATCTCATAATTCATGGAATTGGCAAGCGGATTTTCTGTAAATCCATCCGCATATCCCTCCAGATATTCTACCTTGAAATCTGCCCACGCTTCCGACGCAGAAATATAATTGGCGCTTGCGACCGCTGTATGAGCCCTTATCATATCCCCGATCTGGGCGATCCGCTCATCCGGCGTCCCCTTTTCAAAAAATACTGTCACGGAGACTCCCTCTTCCGCAGTCTTTACGATATTCTGAAAATTGGTAATCACCGCATAAAAGATACCAAATAAAAACAGACAGGCCGCAATGGTCGCTACCGACGCAAGCGTAAACCACTTATTTTTAATTGTATTCCGAAATCCCTGATAAATTACATAAAATAATGTGCTAACCTTCATTGCTGTATCCACCCTTTTCCTCATCGCTGACCACAACGCCTTTGCGGATCGTGATCACCCGCTTTTTCATCTCGTCCACCATCTTATCATCATGCGTCACCACGATCACCGTCGTGCCGCTTTCATTGATTTTCTCTAACAAATGCATGATTTCCATTGTATTCTTAGGATCCAGATTTCCGGTCNNCGCCACAAGAATCGGCGGTCTGTTTACAAGCGCTCTTGCAATTGCCACGCGCTGCTGCTCTCCGCCGGAAAGCTCGTCCGGATGCGCCTTATATTTACCGGCAAGTCCCACCGTTGCCAGCATATTAGGCACATTACGCTTCATCTCCCTGAGCGGCGTCTGTATGATACGCTGCGCAAATGCGACATTCTCATAGACATTCCGGTCTTTCAACAGCCTGAAATCCTGAAATACAACGCCCATGCTCCTGCGAAGCTTTGGTATCTTGCCCCGCCGGAGTTTATCCACCTGCAGGCCGTTGACCATGATGGACCCCGACGTCGGCTTCAGTTCCCGGAGCAAAAGCCTGATCAGCGTAGATTTACCCGAACCACTGCTGCCCACGATAAATACAAACTCTCCTCTCCGGATCTGGATATTGACATTGGAAAGAGCCGGAACATCCTTAACATAAGATTTGCTGACATTTTTCAAGGAAATGATCACATCTCCGTCAGCCCTGTTCCTTCTTTTCCTTCCGCCGGAATTGGAATGTGCGCTCCTTGTCTCATGCTGCGGCTGTTCCTTAGACGAGTATGCCTCACCTCTTGCTTTCTCATTTCGCCGCTCTCTTACCGGCGCATCCCTGTACTCCTCCTGATCTTCATTTCCTCCCGTCGTTTCCCTGATAATACGCTTTTTTCTTTCCGTAAGCGCGCTTTCCTGATCTTCTTCATAAGCGCCCTCCTGCGCTTCTTCATATGTCCCTTGAATATCCTCATATGAAGGCGCGCCTTCATATGACTCCTGAACCGTTTCATACGCTTCCCGGGTCTCTCCGTCGTATATTTCTTCTTCCATTTCCGAAGCGGAATTATCCTCTTTGTGGATCCATGAATTTTCAAGAGTATTGCTTTCTTCCTTCTGCCGGTCGCGGGCTTCCATCCTCATCTGCAGCTCCGCGATCGCCGCGCGCAGATCTTCTGTATTATTTAATCGATTCTTATCAGCCATCGGTTCCTCCTACCATCAGTTTCTTCTGTTTTCCTGCTTCTAAAACTCCTGAGACTCCATATATTTCATGTACCTGACTACCATCAAAGCAATTCTGAACGTGATAGCGTCCTCAAATACCCTGAGATCAAGGTTTGTACTTTTCTGCAGTTTATCCAGACGGTACACCAGAGTATTTCTATGGATAAAAAGCTGTCTTGACGTTTCGGAAACATTTAAGCTGTTTTCAAAAAACTTATTGATTGTCATTAATGTCTCCTCATCAAATTCATCCGGACTCTTTCCGGCAAATATCTCCTTGATGAACATCTTGCAGAGAGGGATCGGAAGCTGATAAATCAGACGACCGATGCCAAGCTCACTGTAAGGGATGATCACCTTATCAGAAAAGAAGATCTTTCCAACATCCAGCGCCATCTTGGCTTCTTTATAAGAACGACTGACTTCCTTAATCTCGCTCACCGTAGTGCCATACGCAAGGCGGACCCCTTCAATACCTTCCTTATTCAGATAAGCTACGATCTGCTGTGCTGTCTTCTCGATCTCCGCACTATCCTGCCTGTCAGGAAGCTCTTTTACAATGATCACATTATTCTCATCTACAGCCGTGACGATCTCCTGGCTGCCGCTGAGACCAACGCAGTCTTTTACATATTCTAATGTATTGCTGTCCTTACAGGATGCTGTCTCCACGATCAGGACCACTCTTTTCATATCGATCTGAAGATGCAGCTTTTTCGCCCTGCTGTAGATATCTACCAGAAGCAGATTGTCCAGCAGAAGATTTTTGATAAAATTGTCTTTATTAAAACGCTCCTTATAAGCCACAAGAAGGCTCTGCAGCTGAAATGCCGCCATCTTTCCGACCAGATACGTATTTTCACTGACGCCCGATGCAATCAGTATGTATTCCAACTGCTGCTCATCAAAAATTTTAAAAAACTGACAGTTCTGTATCTCCTGGCTGTCAGCCGGTGATTTCACAAACTCTACTACTGCATCGCCAAAATCCTTTTTTTCCGACATGGTAGATACAACGCTTTTGCCTTCCGTATCTGTCACGCAAAGCTCCACGTGAGCAATATTCATCATACCGTCCAGAGTCCCCTGCAATATCTGATTTGAAATCATCTTTTCCTCCATTCTGAAGCGTTTTTCATTAAGGCTTCTTCCGATCTCTTAATATGCTGATATGCAAAATAACCAAAAGAATTTCCCATTATCTGCACATCTTAAATCATACATTTTACATTTTAATACATTTACACAAAAAAATCTACACATTTATAGTTAAATATTATACATTTTGATCTATTTTTGTCACTATATCAAAATTATGTTAATTTGTAATCTTTTACCAAAAATTTTTTAACAAAATTATTTTTGATTATTTCTTTTCAGTACTTGACAATCTCAGCTTTTTGTCAGATAATTATTTTAATTATCAATATGCTTTATAAATTTGAAAAGAAAGGTTGGTACGTAAATATGGATATTGCAAGATTATCAACCAGCTTAGCGCAAAGCGCTGCATTATCAGATGTAGGGACAGCAGTGCTTTCCAAGGCATTAGATACACAGGAGGCGGCAGGCGCCGGATTGATCAAGATGATGGATGCAGCTCAGATGGAGCTCTCCGTGAATCCACATGTCGGCGGCAATTTTGATATGTCTGTTTAATCCTTAATAGATATCTTCAGATATCTATTAAGTTGCTTTCTTCATACTTGAAAAATAATAAAATAGCAGAAGCTGATACATATGTCGGCTTCTGTTATTTTTTAGGAGACGGGCAGCCATCCCCGTGAAATGACGATGTCATAAACGATCGTTGCGATACAGAGCATGATCCCAAGCCACAATGGGATCGACCACGTCCTGCCTCTCTCTCCCTTCTTAAACACCTGCCGAAGATACGCTTCCCCATGTTCAAGTTTTGCGATCGCAACTAATACGCAAGCAGCTAAGGCAGTCGTGATCAAAGCAACGACCAGATAGGCTCCTATCGCGACAAGCAGCGTTTCCTGTGTCATCGCGCTCTCCGCTTCAGACAGTTCCTCCGCAGGCAGAATCGTCTGAAGGTAATACACAAATACAGAATAACTGTTCAGCGAAATATGACCGATGATCCCCGCCCAGATATTGCCGGTTGCCTCTCTCAGCAATCCAAACGCAAAACCGAGTACCATGGCATAGGCCATCTGATTCAGATTCATATGAAACAGGCCAAACAGGAAGGCAGTCCAGAGGATCGCCTGCATCGGCGTACCGTTTTTACGAAAACCGGTATATAGAATCCCCCGAAATACGATCTCCTCACAGACAGGCGCCAGCATCCCGACAAAGAAAAACATCCCTCCAATGGAAATCTCTGAAACAAGCGACAGTATTTCCTCTGCCTCATTATCTACAAACAGCATGGTCACCGCATTGCACAGCAAAACCAGCGGACCCAATAAGGCAATAAACAATACCGCCAGAAATATGGTAGGGATCCTGATCTTATGTATTGCCGCCGCATCCCTTAACCGTTCCTTTGAACATATGGCAAACAAAAGCGCCGGTATCATAATGATGCCCTCACTCAGCCAAAGAGTATTCGCAATTGTCAGATAATCCGCCATATCTCCTATCAGAAACAGACAAGGAACAAAGATGTATGCCATTGTAATTGTAAAAAATAACCATCCTGAACGTTTTGCTGTCATAATCAACCTCACACTTTATATTATTTCTAAGTAATTGCGAAACTCTGATATGTTTTTTCCTATTGTGCATCAT
>DLOQ01000077.1:0-201 GCA_002479655.1 Lachnospiraceae bacterium UBA7480 | reverse complement strand
TGAGAGTTTCGCAATTATCTATACAAATTTTTTAGATTTATATCTTTCGGATATGTCCATCCTTCTCTATCAGGATCTTCCGCTCTTTATACAGATGTCCCACGGCGCGCTTAAATTCATTCTTGCTCATGCCGGTCTCCCGCTTGATCACTTCCGGATCCGCTTTCTCCGTAAAAGGCAGCACACCGCCATAGCTGTCAA
>DLOQ01000181.1:254-2546 GCA_002479655.1 Lachnospiraceae bacterium UBA7480 | reverse complement strand
CGCGCTCCCGCCGTATATCCGCCTGCCGATGCCCCCGATGCGTCCGGCGGATTCCCCACGATACCCACTCCCAGCAGACAGATATCACGTCTTCCGTCTACCTGCTGAAAGTACAGCCGTTTCGGCACTTCTATATACTCCACTTCCTCCAATCCGGAAAATGCGCGGATCAATCGTTCCGGAATGGTCACGATCGCATATCCTGCCAGAAGCTCCTCAATAATAATCTCCTCTGAAGCCGCCTGCCGCAGATCTCCGTGATATTTCACGATCAGCTCCCACCGTCTGCTTTCTTCATCATAGCCGGTTCCAAGATTCCGCGAGCGGTCACGTTCTTCCGGCGTTGCCTGCAGACTTAGATTTAAAAGATTTTCCAGTTTTTGATTATCTTCCTCCATACGCTGTATGTCCATATCTTACCTGCCCTAAAATGATTCCTCTAAATTCTATGCCCATGCCCCTGCCTTCTAATACTTTTTGATTATTTTAAATTTCTTCTGTTTCCCGTCCATTTATTTACTTACTTTATCCTCTTTCTTTGACATTTTACCGCACATGATGATAAAATAACAATGATACACCTATGATCACTATGCCGCCTAACCAAGCGGAAAATTGTATCAATAGGATCATCGGCAGGCAAAAATGAGGAAGCTTTGCAATATGAACAATTTTACTGAGCATGCCAATATGGAATATCCGGTCGGCGTATATTATGTAGAATTAAATAAGATGTTTATGAATATTACTCCATGGCACTGGCACCCGGAACTGGAGATCAGCTTTGTCCGCTCCGGCACCGCAGTATTTGAGATCGGCGAAAACCAGATCACCGTCGAAAGCGGTTCCGCCATTCTGATCAACGGCGGGCGTCTCCACGCCATTACAGAAAAAAAAGACGCGGAAGCATCTGCTCCCTGCGTCATCTTATCCATTTTATTCCATCCGAATTACCTTTTTGATTCTATGGACTCTTTCCTTGCCACCAAGTACGGAACGCCGATCATTAAAGATCCGGAATTTCGTTATGCACTGTTTACGCCTGAGGATAACTGGGGAAAACGCGGTATCGACTGCATCAACGCGATCCTGACCGCGAATCTGAACCAGTCCTACGGACACGAACTGGTCACAAAGAGCCATTTGTGCAGCTTCTGGATACAGCTTCTGGAAAAAGCGGATATCTTTCTCAAAAATACGGACTCCTTTTCCCTTTCCGCAATGGACGAGGAACGCGTCAAGGATGCCATCACATTCATTCAGGAGCATTATGCCCGTCAGATCACTTTAAAAGATATTGCAGACAGCATCCATGTCAGCAAAAGCGAATGCTGCAGGTGTTTTAAACGCGCCATACAGCTCTCGCCATTTGACTATCTGCTGATGTACCGGATCTATGCGTCCGCCCTGCAGATGCAGCATGGCGGCAAAAAAGCAGAATCTATTGCTTCCTTAGCCGCCGGTGTCGGATTTAATAATACCAGTTATTACAATAAGATTTTCAAAAAATATCTTTCCTGTACGCCTAGGCAATACCGGGAGTTCATCCAGAAGAGCCACCGCGACGCGTTAAATCCGTTCGGCATCCCTCTGTCCCGGCTGTAATATTGCAAACGGGCTATTTTAGACTTTAATATGGCCACCCTTCTTATTCTTCATTCATCTTTAACAGTTTGGCAGCCTGATCCGCTGTGCAGAATAAAATAAACAAACGGGAAATCAGCCTTCCTGCCTAAATGGTTATATTACCTTAAAGCATAAAAATACCCCCTGTTTTTATATCTTGTCACATATTTATAGTATATTTTAGTATGATATCTGTGAAACAGTAACATATTTTTAGAAAAAATTTTTTATAAATCTAAAAAAATCATTTACAAGTCCCATCATGGCTGATATACTAACCTCACGTGAAAGTCATTTGCGGCTGCCGTCCGGCAGTTCGAAAATCCCGGCGTTTCGCCATATTTCACAGTTTACGTTACTTATTTGTATTGCAGTATTTTGATTTTTAATGTTGCGCAGAAGAAAAACAGAAAGGATGGTTTTATGACAGAAAAGAAACACAGGACACAAAAAACACTCACGATAAAAGAAAAGCAGATGCAGAAAGAAAAACAGCTGACAAAAGAGACGCAGACGACAGAGTCCGCAGTTTATGACGGCAATAAACTGTGGGATGAGATCTTAAAAGCCATCGTTAATACCATGCCGGAGCAGCTGTTTCCATTATTTAAAGAAGTTTATGGAAAAGAATACCCGAAAGGGACATCCATCATACTGCTGAATACG
>DLOQ01000181.1:0-137 GCA_002479655.1 Lachnospiraceae bacterium UBA7480 | reverse complement strand
TCGCGATCACCCATACGAAAGCTATAGATGAAGAGACCGAAGAGATCACGTTAAAATTCCCACATTCCGTAATGATCTATCCGGAAGGAAGTGATCCCATCCCAGATCATCTCCAATGCCGTATCCTCTTTCAGGAT
>DLOQ01000014.1 GCA_002479655.1 Lachnospiraceae bacterium UBA7480 | reverse complement strand
GCAAATGTTGCAAGTGTATTTTACCACAAGACGCAGGGCGGCATTTCGGTCATTGATATCAATACGCTTGGTGTGATCTATATGGTCAGCGCGGATGCTTCGATCAAGGGCATGGAAGATCTTGCCGGAAGGACGATCTGCCTTACGGGAAAGGGAACGACGCCGGATCTTGCATTGCAGTATCTATTAGGAGCTTACGGCTTATCGGTTGATGATGTGACGCTGGAATATAAATCAGAGGCAACAGAAGTGGCGGCGTTTCTGGCGGAAACTCCGGACGCGGTCGGATTGCTGCCGCAGCCGTTTGTGACTGCTGCGATGATGCAGAATGAATCGTTACAGATCGTACTGGATATGACAAAGCAGTGGGATATGGCGCAGGGCGAAGGCGGCAGCGCCCTGGTGACGGGCGTTACGATCGTCAGGAATGAATTTCTGGCAGAACATGAGGCGGCAGTTCTTTCCTTTATGGCTGATCACAAGGTATCTGCGGAATATGCCAATACAGAGACCGCAGTGACGGCAGAGCTGGTCGTGGCGCAGGGAATCATCGAAAAGGCTCCCGTTGCGGAAGCGGCGATCCCGTACTGCAATATCGTGTATATTGATGGCACGGAGATGAAGACGCTGTTGAGCGGGTATCTTGGCGTATTGGAAGGGCAGAATGCGGAATTTATCGGCGGCTCGCTGCCGGAAGATGCATTTTATTATATATCCGAATAGCAAAAATGGGATTTGGTGTAGGGATCGTGGATAAAAAGCAAAAGATCGGAAATCCGCATAGCGGCATATGGAAAAAAATGCTGATCATTGCCTTCTGGCTTATGGTCTGGCAGATCGTATGTCTGTTTGTGGATAATCCGATCTTTTTTGCGGGACCGCTGGAAATGATCAAAGAACTGGCACATATGGCAGGCAGTCGTGAGTTCATAGACTCTGTTATACATTCTCTGCTGCGGATCATGGGAGGTTTTTGCATTGCTTTTTTTCTGGCTTGTCTGCTGGCGTCGGTGGCTTATTACTGTAAGCTGCTGGAGGACTTATTAGGTCCGTTTGTGACATTTATCAAATCTGTTCCGGTGGCATCTATAGTGGTGCTTTTGTTGATATGGTTTGGTGCAAAATATCTTTCCGTTTATGTGACCTTCATGGTGGTATTTCCCAATATCTATCTGAATGTCCTGAATGGTCTGAAAAATACGGATAAAGAGCTGCTGGAGATGGCAGATGTTTTTCGATTCTCTTTTTCTCAGAAATTTCTTTATATTTACCGGCCTGCGGTTCTGCCTTATCTTCTCAGCGGCACAGTCATATCTGTCGGTATGAGTTTTAAATCCGGCGTGGCGGCGGAAGTGATCGGTCTGCCGGTATCTTCTATTGGAGAAGGACTCTACAATGCCAAGATTTATCTGAATACAGCGGGTGTATTTGCTTGGACGGCAGTGATCATCTGCCTCAGCTCACTGGCGGAATGGCTGGTCGTATGGCTGTTAAAGCAGTTTGGACGGCAGAATCGGGGAAATCTCAGGAGAAAAAGCCGGGGGAGGGCAGGACAATCGGAAGCTCAGCATGAGTCCAATGCGTTGCAAGGCAGGAAGAAAATGTCTCTTATCCTGGAAGATATCCAGGTGTCTTTTGGCGAAAAAAAAGTTCTGGATCATATGAACGCAAGATTTGATCCGGACAGGACCTATTGTATTATGGGGGCATCAGGCTGCGGAAAGACGACGCTGCTTCGTGTGTGCGCAGGACTGCAGAAAACAATGGACGGCAGAGTGCGTTACAGCGTTTTTTCTGATGGAGATGCCCGGAAGGAAGGCAAAGAGGAAATACAGCAAAGGCAATGTCGTCAGGAGATGTCAGACTCGGAGAAAGCTGTAAAAAAGAAAAAGATCGGCATGGCGTTTCAAGAGGATCGTCTCTGCATGCAGCTTTCCGCGTTGAACAATGTCCTACTGACGGCGGATCGTCAATATTCTATAGAGATAATTATTTCGTTATTAAGTGAGGTTTTTCCAAAGGAAGCACTGTGGCAGCCTGCCGGGCAGTTAAGCGGCGGTATGAAACGACGGATCGCAGTTGCAAGGGCAGTGCTTTCCGATGCGGACTGCCTGTTATTGGATGAGCCGTTTGCCGGACTGGATGAAGCCAATCATGAGCGTCTGCTCCGCTGGATCCTACAGAACAGAAACGGACGTCTGCTCATCGTTGCGACGCATGAGGAAACGGATGCCGGAAGGATGGGAGCGGAGATTCTTAGACTTGATTGATGACCGAAAGACGCAGATTTTATCCGGCTGTTATCGGTTGTTAGCGAAACTCACAATAGGAAAGAATTTGGACAGAGTTTCGCAATCACCTTAATTAGTTTATATAACTGGAAATTATCTATAAAAATTTATAATATGGAGGTTAATCATGAACAGATGCGCAATGTTAGGTATTATCGTTGAAGACAGAAGCCGGATAGCGGAATTAAATGCCTTGCTTTCCAAATATTCGGAGCATATTATCGGCAGGATGGGATTGCCACATCGGGTAAATGGTGGAAAAGAGATTGCCATGATCAGTATTGCCATGGAAGCGCCGGAAGACGTGATTAGCGCATTGTCCGGAAAGATAGGCATGATCGGCGGAATATCGGCAAAGGTGATTTATGCGAAAAAATAACTGGACTTACAGTAGTGAAATGTGATATAATCTCATAGTTATAATATCGCTTCAGGAGGAATGGTTAGAAATGGGATTACAGATTGAGAAATTGGAACATAATATGGCAAAACTTACTATCGAGGTGCCTTATGAGGAATTTGACAAGGCGGTCGATCAGGCATATAAGAAAAATAAGAATAAGATCAATGTTCCGGGTTTTCGTAAAGGCAAAGTTCCCCGTCAGATGGTGGAAAAGATGTACGGAAAAGATGTATTTTTTGAGGATGCGGCGAATATCATTATTCCGGATGCATACAGCAAGGCATATGATGAATGTGAGGAGGAGATCGTATCTTCTCCGAAGATCGATGTAGTACAGATGGAGCCGGATAAGCCTTTTATCTTTACGGCGGAAGTTGCGCTTAATCCTTCCGTTACATTAGGCGAATATAAAGGCATCGAGATCGAAAAGCTGGATACGGAGGTTACGGAAGCGGATATCGATGAGCAGATCGAACAGGAAAGAAACCGTCAGGCAAGGGTTGTAACTGTCGAAGGCAGAGCGATCAAGGAGGGTGATACCGCAGTGATCGATTTTGAAGGCTTTGTAGATGGCGAAGCTTTCGAGGGCGGAAAGGGCGAGAATTATTCGCTGGAGATCGGTTCTCATTCTTTTATTCCGGGATTTGAGGAGCAGCTGATTGGTAAGAATACCGGAGATGAATGTGATGTTGAAGTTACGTTCCCTGAAGATTATCATGCAGAGGATCTGGCTGGAAAGCCGGCTGTATTTAAGTGCAAGATACACGAAGTGAAAGAAAAGCAGCTTCCGGAGCTGGATGAAGAATTTGCGGATGATGCAGGTTTTGATTCCGTTGAGGAATATAAGGAGGATGTGAAAAAGAGACTTGTAGAGAAGCGGGAAAAGGAGAGCAAGGAGCAGAAAGAGGATGCGGTGATCGACGCGATCATAGAAAAGGCGGAGATGGATATCCCGGAGCCGATGATCGAGATGCAGCAACGTCAGTTGATCGATGAGTTTGCCCAGCAGCTTTCCATGCAGGGACTTTCATTGGAGCAGTATTTCATGTTTACCGGCATGACCAGAGATATGATGATGGAGCAGACAAAGCCGCGCGCAGAGAAGAAGATCAAGGCGCGTCTGGTGCTGGAGGCTGTTGCTGATGCTGAGAAGATGGAAGTTTCGGAAGAAGAATACGAAAATGAGTTAAAAGATATGGCGGAAAGCTACAAGATGGAAATAGATAAGCTGAAGGATATTCTGGCAGAAGCAGATGAAAAGATGATTAAGAAGGATCTCAAGATCAAGAAAGCGATTGATTTTGTTGTAGCCAATGCGAAAGAAAAGTAATATATGAGAGCTGGACAAAAATTAGAATGAAAATGATGAAAGAGGTGTTATTCCGTGAATCAGACGATTTATAATGAACTGGTCCCTATGGTTGTTGAGCAGACGAGCCGTGGAGAAAGGTCTTATGACATTTACTCCAGACTATTAAAGGAAAGGATCATCTTTCTGGGCAACGAGGTAAATGAAGTGACTGCAAGTCTTGTTGTGGCGCAGCTTTTGTTCTTGGAAGCAGAGGATCCGGAAAAGGACATTCAGATGTATATCAACAGCCCCGGCGGTTCGGTTACGGCAGGTATGGCGATTTATGATACCATGCAGTTTGTAAAATGCGACGTTTCCACCAACTGTATCGGTATGGCGGCAAGTATGGGCGCATTTC